>CAZALJ010000042.1:0-10374 GCA_964485715.1 uncultured archaeon | reverse complement strand
CACTTACTGCTCTGGGGAGGGACGAGATTAAGTCAAAACCTCCATTTTGTTCTGTACGTTCAAGTATTGCAGAAGCATTTACCACATTTATTAACCCACTTCCCTGGGTGTAAAGAGGCTCATACATGTTTACAGCTGATTCTTGAAGAGCAGCTCGAATAGCTGCAGGAGTTGCTTTGGAGTATTGCTGTTTTAACAATGCAACTGCTCCACTAACGACAGGGGCAGCCATGCTAGTTCCTGAAAGAGTAACATAATCTCCTAATTCAACATTCACAAGAGACTCATATGCTAGCTCGATAACACACCCTGGGGCTAAAGGAGCTATAATTTGCACCCCTGGAGCAACAACATCAGGATCAACCTTATAGTCAAAAGAAGGGCCACGACTAGAAAATGACGCGATGTTATTACTTCCATTTGTTGCGCCTACTGTAATGGCTTTATCTGCGGAAGCAGGGGAGCCAATGGAAGCTAATTCGTCCTCAGATCCTTCATTACCAGCAGCAATGACCACTGATATTCCAGCATCCACCGCGCTATCAACTGCAAGTGTTATCTCATCTCCTGACCCCCAAGGTGAAGATACACCAAAGCCTATTGAAATCGAAATAACATTAACTTTTAGATCTATTGCTTCATCAATAGCCGCGAGAAGAGCCTCTTGGGTAGAATGACCTGACATATCTGCTACTTTCAAATTTATTAAATCTGCATTATATGCAACTCCTCTATAAAACGACCCAGCTCCCGCTGCAATCCCAGCTACATGCGTTCCGTGCCCATGATAGTCCTGAGTGTCCTCATCTGAACTATATCCATAAGTTGTATTAACAAATGACTCTTCATGCACAATTCGCCCCGTAAAATCCCCATGTAGAGGATCTCCATCTATCCCAGAATCAATAATTGCAATTTTAACATCTGAACCATCTACTCCTTTGTTCCAAAGCTCAGCAGCATTTATTATATCTGAGGGTGGAATATAACTTGATTGTTGGCTCTTACTCACCACTTGAGGCTGAAAATACTCTAAAGAGGGAATCACCTCGGTTTTCCGTGATATTTGTAAGCGTGAGTAGAGATTAGGATGAGTTTTTTCTATTGTGGGAAGTATTTTCTCTGGTAAGGTTATAAATCCAATTGGAAAATTACGATAAAAGTGTAAATGCAAGGGATTGAATTGATTTAAAACTTTAGTAATAGCATTTCTTTCTGATGGATTAAATGAAAACAATAAATTAATCTTTGTGGATTCTTGATCAATCATTTGTGGAGATAACTGAAAAGTCTCATTGGCTGCTGCGTTTGAAGTTCCTAGAGGTAAATTATAGAGAGGTATTATAATTATAAGACATAATATACTGCTCAAATAGAACTGTAGAGATCTAACAAAAAGCATGGTTATCAAGTCGCAAATAAGGCAATTGTGCCACAGATATAAAATCTTATTTTTATGGTACCAGAAAAAAATGAGTATCACGTTAGTTTGGTTATTCCTTAGATTTTGACCCCTCTCACCCGATATCCTTTTTGTTTAAACTTTTTGTTTGCCTTTTACAAAGAAATTCTATTATAAAATCTAAAAAGATCACAGTACGATATACAGAGTAAAGATAGGTTTTTTTATTTATTGTTCTGTTCTTTTTTAAGTTCCTTTAAACCAGCTTTCAGTATTTTGGCTGCTTCTTTTTTCCGCCTCTCATATTCTTCTTCGATTTTCTTCTCAGTTTGTTGTTTCTTTTTCTCTGCTACTTTTTGTTTCTTATGGCTCATTTTTTTATCTTTCTTTATTTTTTTCACAGTTTCTTTCAGTTGTTGTCCATTCATGAGTCTTTTTCTCCTCTTAGAACAGCATTCATGATCCAACGTCTTTTTTAATAACGAACCTAGCTCAAAAGCAAATAAAGTCCTTAATAATCGACGATTAGAATCTTAAAAACGTTTCGGGTTCATGAATGCTAGTGAACTCTCTAGTACGATCCAGAAGAATTTATAATCGTAGTTATTATTGAGAAATGAATTCTTGGCAATCTTATTGATCACAAATTTTTTGGATCATATCTAACCCAAAAACTTATTCTCTGAGAAAGTTCTTCCTTTCTTAGCGATCCAATCAGGAGTCTTCATCATGATTGACGAGTCAGACTTTTTAGACCTATTCATTCCTGGACCTGTAAATGTACCAAGGGACTCTCGGGAAAAATTAGCTTTACCGATGATAGCTCATCGCAGTGAAACCATGGGAGAATTACATCAAGATATTGCATCTTACCTGCAAAAAATGCTTTTTACAAGCAATCAGATTATTTTGTCTACATCCTCTTCCACAGGATTAATGGAAGCCGCTATTCGAAACTGTGTACATGAAAAAGGCGTGTTAAATGTCGTTAATGGAGCTTTTGCAGAACGTTGGCATGAAATCGCACTAATGAATGGAAAACACGCTGACACCTTAAATGTTGACTGGGGTAAAGCTGTTTCACCTCAACGATTAGAGGAAAAATTGAATCAGAAAGAATATGATGCTGTTTGTATAACTCAAAATGAAACCTCCACTGGTGTCACAACCCCTCTCAAAGATCTGTATAGAATTGTTAAAGACCATGGTTGCTTATTACTTGTAGACGCTGTCTCATCTGCAGGAGGCGTAGAAACACGTATAGATGACTGGGAAATTGATGTCTACCTTTTTGGATTACAAAAATGTATGGCTCTCCCTCCTGGTTTAGCTGTTGCTTCGGTTTCAGAGGGTGCTTTAAATCTAGCAAAAATCGTACCCAATCGAGGATGGTATTTTGACTTTCTTTATCTTAAGAAATACCACGATCGGAATGGAATGCAGCCTGCAACACCTGTTATTCCTATTTATTATGCCCTGCAATATCAACTTCACAAGATAATTGATGATGAAGGAATAGAGAATCGATGGGCCAGACACACAAAAATGGGCAATTACACTAGAAAATGGGTAAAAGATAGGGATCTTACCTTATTCGCTGATGAATCCGTAGCCTCAAACACTGTAACCTGCGTGAATAGTCTAGGAATTGATGTACCCAAACTTAAATCAGATTTGATCAAAAAGGGTTATTTATTCGCGACTGGGTATGGAAAATTTAAGGAAAAAAATTTCAGAATAGCTCATATGGGTGATCGAACTTTACAGGAGTTAGAAACGTATTTACAGGTAATTAAGGAACTCGTTAGTTGATTAACCAGAAAAAAAGTTGAATTGTAGTATTGTGTAGATATTGTTTTACTATCACATGTGCTTAATAAACTAAAAAATAAATTAAACTTGTTAAGTATGAGGTAATTTATTAATATGCTTTAGTGGCTTGAGAAAGGTAGTGAGGGCTATCATTTGGCCGAAATATATGATGCAATTATCTTGGGTAAGGTAAATCCATTTCGATCTACTTCAGTTGGTGATCCTTGGCAAGTGGAAGTTATCGATGTCCCAGAGATAAATCGAAAAGCAAGTCGTGTTGTCCTTGAAACATTGGATGAGGTCCGATCTACAGGACGGTCTGGCATGTGTATGGTTCTGGGGGATGCTGGTGTCGGCAAAACGCACATTTTAGCGCGTTTAAGGAGAATTGCTGAAGAAAAAGATTATTTATTCATTAGTATTCGACCATTAGGGGATTTACAACGAATTTATGGCCATATTTTACAAGAAATAATGATTAGCTTACGTAAGAAGGCGAAAGATGAAGAATATAGTCCACTCGAGCGATTCATTGGAGAGGTGGTTTCCAGAGCATTAAGTGATGGCCTTCCTGATAATCCAGCTGCTCAGAATCTAGCAACCTCTTTTGAACAAGATCCAATGAAAATCTTTAAATTCAAACCTGAGAAATTTTATTCCACTAATTTACGAAAAATGGCAATAAATTATCTCGCAACCACTTCACCTGATATCGATATCCAATTCCTGGAAGTTCTCTTTCATACATTAAATCCCACGATGAGACCTACAGCATTTAAATGGCTCTCCGGTATCGAAGTATCGGAAGCCGATCTCGAAAGGTTAGACGTCCCTCATTCCATTAACTCTGAGGGAAGGGCGCTCTCGATCATCCAAACTATTTCCGCGCTGGCCCGAAAACCTATTCTATTAAGTTTTGACCAATTGGAATCGATTTATATCCGTTTCAAACGTGATAATGGCATTCAGCTTCTATTCGATTCTTTAACCAACCTATATAATCAATGCAGACATCTTCTTGTGTTAGCTATGGTACAGAGTGTAGTATGGAACGAATCTATTCAGAATGAGGTCCCAGAATATTCACGCCAACGAATTGATTACATCACAACCCTTGAACGGTTGTCTTCAGAGACAGCTGTATTATTAGCTAAAGCGAGACTAGACACAGTTTTTCTGGACTCAGGTGTATCCCCTCCATTTCCCACTTATCCTTTTTCAGAGGACTACATCACTATAGCCAATCAA
The DNA here is from genome assembly GCA_964485715.1 of uncultured archaeon. Classification (GTDB taxonomy): domain Archaea; phylum Asgardarchaeota; class Heimdallarchaeia; order Hodarchaeales; family Hodarchaeaceae; genus Hodarchaeum. Next base: position 5,912 of record CAZALJ010000042.1, on the reverse strand, counting down.
AACACTAATGGAAACCCTCGTCTATTCCTTCGTCAATTACGTGATAGAATAAACGAATTTAAAGATAGGGGGCTTATTCGTAAGCTAACATCAGCTGAAATTGGCGTAGAAGCTCAAAAAGAAGCTGTAGCTGGAGTTCCACCAATGACTCCAGACAAAGTTGTTGCTTCTTCTGATTTGTCAGAAGAGAGTGCTAAAGCTGTAATTGATCTAAGACCTGAAGAATTGGAAGCACTTGCTGAACTATTTCCAGATACTGATATTCAAAAACCAGAACCAACACCTATAACACCAACGTTCACAACACCGACAAAGTTCCCAGAAACAATTGCCATTTCTCCTCCAACAGTGACAACAACATCAAGCGAAATTATTGGATTCTTAGAAAAGAAATGGGCACAATACGCCAGAGAATTTGAACAAGAAATATTTGCATTTCCACATCCAGTTCGACGTGATTTTTTAAAAGGGGTTCTTTATGAAATCCTAAATACTTCTATCGAACGTCAAAGACCTCTGTATGGATTAACAATTCTCAATGTCCGAATTGATCGCCAACTTATTGAGAAAGATACGAAAGGCCTTGATCTTGTTTTCACCTATCAGACACCCAGAGGTCCCACATCTGTGGGTATCGAAATAAACAATTCCGAACATTCTGCAACTGTTTTTCAAAGTCTTCGGCGCTTAAAAAAACTTATCAAGGGTAATATTCGTAATGCGTTCATACTCCGTGATGAAGAGTTGTCATTACAACGAACAGCTACCAAGACATTAGACCTTGCTGAATCGCTGACTGAATACGGAGGCCTGTATTATGTCGACTTTATGTCAAACCAAGCACTTTTGGCAACCAAAAAGCTGGTGGAAATGGCTTCAGCAGGAGATTTAACTATTGGAAACCATATAGTTTCCAGAAATGAAACTCTGACTTTTGTTTTTGAGGAATGTCTTAATCGGATAATAATTTTCCAAACCATCTTTGGTTATCTTAGTACAAAAGAAAGTGGCCCACGAGCAGCTACTGAACGTGTTTCCGAATCATCAGAAGCTATCGAAGCTATTATTTCTATTTTAAAGTTTAATCCGACAATGACGACTGATAGATTATGCCTGTTACTAAACCGTAATGAAGGAGAGATCATCCCTGTTCTCAAAATGCTTTCCATCCGTGGAATGATTTCATTTGATGGGAAGAATATACATCTACTCTGATTTCCTTAAAAATAATAAAATGCTTCATGCGAGATCTCTAGGGGAACTTGATAGCCAAGGTCTCAAAGACCACTGTTGAGGGTGACCGCTTCCTTGTAAATGGATATAACCCTTTCCTGTAGTTAAAGACAAAAAAGACAATATCTCTTGGACAGAATCTATTTCTTGAGAGGTCCTTTGTGCTAGCTCCTCGGCACTCTGTGTGCCTTCATTAAGAACATCAATAATTTTCATTAAGTTTTGGATATATTTAACACGAAATTTCTTAGGAGGAGGATCAGAATCTTCTTCTTTTTTTATTATTCTCCAATTCCCTTCTGGATTCGACTCAATTTTCCCAAAATAAGTTATATAATGTAGTATCCGTGTTGCTTCAGCAACATCTGGCACACAGACACCAATGGCTCTTGCAATCTGCAATGAGGTAAGTGAATCTTCTCTTTCTAAAGCAGAAATAATGGTCAACATCAATTTAAATGGAAATTTCCTTTTATCAACAATCATTTGAAGTCAAACCTCATTGCTATTCTTACGTCGTTGAATCAGGTATTGAGGGACGGTAACCCTCTAAATCCAATGTGATGTAATAATAACCCAACGCTTGTAATCTCTTTACAATTTGGACAATATTATTTTTTTCTAGAAGAGTAGAAAAATCTTCTGGATCGATTTCTATTCGAGCAATAGTATCATGGTCGCGGAGCCGCAACTGACGAGAGAAACCAAGCTCACGTAATAATCTTTCCCCCTGTTCAACACGATTCAATTTTTCTTGAGTTATTCTTTCACCATAAGGAATACGAGAAGCAAGGCATGCCATTGCAGGTTTCTTAGCCACTGGAAGTTTATAAAAGGTAGCAATTTGTCTTACTTCCTTCTTTGTTATTTTTCCTTGTAATAATGGACTGTAAACTTCCAATTCTTCAAGGGCTTTCAAACCAGGTCTATGACCCTCAACATCTGAAGCATTAGTGCCTTCAAGGACAACATCATATTCGCATTGTTTAGCATAATCCAACAAATGAGAGAAAATAAGCAATTTACAATGAAAACAGCGATCTGGACGATTATCCCAGAAATGTTGTTCAGATCCTATGGAGATTGGTATGATTTCATGCGGGATTTTCAAATACTGAGCAACAGCTTTAGATTCCGCAATTTCTGAGTTAGATATCCATTCAGAAGTAATAGTGACTAGTAGTACTTTCTCACATACTTTTTGAACAAGTTTTGCTACAACAGTACTATCTACTCCTCCAGAAAAAGCAACGATCACTGATTTACCTTTTAGAGGAGCCATACCATCTTGAATTTTCTTTTCTAAATTTCTCTCCATTGATAATCAACTCTCTACAGATTATTCATCTACTCTGGAAACACCTGGAACTACTTGAGCAATGTGAGAATGTGCGTCTAACCGTCGAATTGCTCGACTGACATCTTTTTCATGGCCAGGACATAAAGCAATCATACACCCACCATTTCCTGATCCCGTGATTTTACAACCTAAAGCACCTGCATTCATTGCTGCTCTAATCATGGCTTCAATTTTAGGAGTACTCACCCTTAAATTATCTCGGAGGGATTCATGGTGCTGATTCATAAGACTTCCAATATATTCTTCATCCCAGGCAGTAGCTGATTTCTGAAACTCTGAATGGGCTTTTTTTGTTATCTTGAAGTTAATAACTGCTGCTTTTAATGCATTAAGAGAAAATTCATCCAATTGCTCTTCAATGGGACTTAATTCTTTGACATCATCAGTTGTTAATTCTCGTACTTTTGATACTCTCATATATTCGAGACCTTTTCTCACCCCGTTTTTAATGGTCGATAAAGTATTAAGAGTATCTTTTTTCTCTAGCGAATTACCAACCACTATCCCAGGTAATTCAGTTAGTAGCCGGGTACATCTAATAGGATCAAATTCTTCAAAGTTTACATAACCATGAGCGATCACCATGTGATCTTGCATCCCCCCTGGTTCATTAAATTCCAGTACCTCTGCTTGATGGGCGAATCTAGTGATTTCCATTGGATTCAACGGATAGTTAAAAAGTTCAGCAAGAAACGCTATCCAAATCACGCACAATGCACTAGAAGAGGACAATCCTGCCTGCATTGGAATGTCACTAATAATTGTTGCAGAAACACCCTGATCATGAGGAATTATGTCATTTTCTTGCAGAACTTTCACTCCAGAGCGTAAGTAATCACGAGTAGATTGATAACTAAAATTAGTCGCGGAGAAAGACTGAACATCTTGAATGTCTGGTAAATTTATATTATAAAACCTTGAATTTGACTTTTTTCCGCTAATAACCATATATAAATCTACTGCAGCAGGAATAACTGGTAATCCCAGGTAATCCTGGTGTTCTCCGAACAATACAATTCTTCCAGGTGCCTTCATGGTCAAAGTCATTTATCTTCTCACTTATTTTGGACTATTTCAATTAATTGTTTAGTTTTTTCGCGGTGAAAAAACGATGAACAAGGCAAGCATTAAATTTTTGACTGCAAGACTAATTTAATTCCGATTGGGGTTAGTTATTCCTCTCTCTGCTTCCTTTAATATGATTTATTTGTCAACAAGCTAAATCCATTATTTTCTAATTATTTTGCATAAATTGATTAAAGTCGGCTGCTTTCGCAAAACAGGGATTAAAGTCGGCTTGATAAATTAATTATAGGCCTGAGTGTCAGATATTACATCGTACTGCTGTAGTACCTGCTTACATCATACTGCTGTAGTACCTACTTTCTTATCTTTGGAAGATTATTTATATGAATAGGGAAAATGAAAAAAACTGTCGTAAAATTCTTTTAATTCAAAGTTGTATTGAGAGTGGAACATGCCAACTGACTTCATCAATCAAAAGCTTCATGATCTAGTGATAACGGTATTTACAGCTTTAGAGTTCGTAATCCTCCATCCCATGCAAGTACTCAAACACCCTCTAGCAGATACTCGCTTATCTTATGTATTAAAACGCGTAAAGCAAAATCCTATACGAAAATCGGAGTATATCGGAGTCATTGTTCGTGATTGGAAACGAGTTGTCGGTGTTGATCAAATCCATAAAGCTGAGGAGCTACTACAAGCTTGTCCTCAACTTTCTCGAGTTTTAATTATTTCTTCTATGGGTTTTTCCTACTCTGCCACACGTCTTGCCGAAAAAGCTGAAATTGGTTTAATTTCAAGAGGAGAATTAGTTTCTTTATTACAGAAACGAGTGGAAATTATATAAGAAAATAATATATCAAAATCTGATATAAGAATGGGGATTTTTGTGGAGAAAAAGCAGTTTAAAGGTATTTCACAAATCTTTTTTACATTTTATTAACAGAAATTGAATGAATGATGTTTAAGGATAAATAAAGTAGGTGAAATTATTTTATGTCGGCAGTTACGAGAAATTACTACTTTCAGTCGTAATAATCATATTTCCTTCCGTAGAATTTATCTTATTTAGGTATTACGGGAAATTATAAACTCCTGTTACTAGTTTCTCTCAAACATAGACCATTTGAGGATCGAATTATGTACTCAAAACCTCTTATTGATCTTGTGGTAACAGTCTTTGAAGCAATTGGCTTTGTCACACACCACCCCATGCAAATATTAAAACATCATCTAGCTGACTCACGATTATCTTACGTTTTAACGCGAGTAAACTCAAAATCGGAGTATATCGGAGTCATTGTCCGCGATTGGAAGCGAATTGTAGGAGTTGGCCAAATCTATAAGACAGAAGAACTTCTTTACGCTTGCCCCGAACTTAACCAGGTTTTAATCATCTCCTCTATGGGATTTTCACGCTCAGCTAGACGTATTGCAGAAAAGAGGGAAAAAATTGGTTTAATTTCGAGGAAGGAATTAATCTCTTTAATGTTGAAACACTTGGAAATTTTATAAACAAAAGAAAGTGATTAAATTTCATTTAGGCCTGAGAGATTGAAGGTCCGATCTCTTCCAGAGTTTCCTGAGTGGTACGAACATGTTGGGGAGTATGAGCGAGTGAAAGGGCCCCTATACCATGCATACCAGTGATTTGCCTGTTCATTAATGCCAACTGAGCTAATGCTTCCAATTTTTGATCTGTTAAAGCAATGATCTGGTTAGGATTGGGGTTTTCCACCCATTTGGTGAGAACATGAAGTAAAATCAAGGATTTATAGCCAGTGGCTATTAATTTTAGTTTTTGCTCCTGAAAGAACTCATTTAATTCCATCAGGAGTCCTGTTCCAGACTGATTAATGCGTTCGTAATCCTGGCTAGATTCCTTTAGAATTTCCAGGGTTTTCAGGCCAGCCACCATACTAAGAGGGTTTGCTGAAAAAGTACCGCCGCCAATCCAGACACGATTACTCGATTGAGGATTTGCTTGTTCAATAATCTCTTTTCTTCCACCCACTGCTCCAATAGGCATTCCACCACCAATTATTTTTCCCATAGTCGTCATATCTGGCAAAATCTTCAGGTGATTCTGAAATAACCCATAATTGAATCGATAACCTGTAATAATCTCATCGAAAATAAGAAGGATATTAAACCTCTCGGTCTCCTCTCTGAGCATTTTTAAGAACTCATGGTCAACAGGAAAACCCCCACCACCACCTAGAACAGGTTCCAATATGACTGCTGCTAGATCCTGAGCATGTTCTCGAATCAAGTCTCTTACAGTAAAATTATT
>CAZALJ010000041.1:0-10392 GCA_964485715.1 uncultured archaeon | reverse complement strand
TTTCACTGATCAGTTTTGCAGAACTGTTACATTCATCTTTCACAATATTGATAGCCCTATTAATGGTCTCTGCACTAGTAGAGTTCTCCAAGATATTCGCCGCGCCAAGGATTTTCTGTAAATTATTACCTAAATCATGTGAATACTTATCTTTCAGTACATTTTTCTCATGATTAGCCGTGATGTATTCCAGATGGACAATGAACAGAAATAAGAAAAGATAAGCTATAACTACAGGGGTATAATACAGACCTACTATGAAGAGGCTTTCAGTACCGTATACTCCATAAGTATAGCCTAACGAACGTAGATAAAGAAAGATAGGTAAATATAGAAATGCAAACGTGTAAGCGACATAGTACCATTTACCGCTAGTTCCGACTGACCGCTTGAACTTTTTGAAATTGATAAGCGGGTTTACAACCATGAAAACTTGAATCGCTACTACGACTGAAAAAGCAGCAATTAATGCTGTATCAATACCAAACACCATAGCAAGTAGTACTTCACAAGCAAGTACAAGTACTAATACAATAAGAGTTTTTTTCTCGTTTAATTCCTGATAATAGCGGGTTACAGCTACAATGTCTAAAAACCAATAGCTTACAATGGCAATCAAGGAATTGATGAACCTACTAAGTAATACAAGATCCTCCTCACCTATAAGTAATTCAAGCCTCGTGAGTGTACTCATGCTTTGTATAATTAGCAATGCCCAGCTCATTATCATATAAATCGCTTTCGGGTCCTTTCTTTTATAGAAAAATTCCACGGAGATTAATAACCCCACGATCCTGATTATAAGACCGATCACCTCGGTGTATAAAATCACATCATCCAATTCTAGTCACTTCCTGTCATGTTATTGACAACTTGTTGAAAACAAAACCAAAAATAAACCCAATCTCTAGATTTGATGGATTTCCTTGTGGCTAGACCCAAGCGGATACATGATCGCTCTCAGTTACATCAATTGTTACAGCTAGCCCACCAATAATACAAGGGTTTATAGTATTAAGCAATAATATTATATTAATGTTACTTAATTTGAAAATCTCTTAACACCCAGATTGATGAAAATCCCCCTGTTACTAGCTCTACTAATATTCCCCTTATACTAGCGAACGAATCAGCTCAGACAGTCAATTTGACATCTGAATATTCATTATCAGGAGACACGATTGTATTTACTTTGGCTAATAGAACAAATCCTTGTTGATCATAAGCAAATGGATTTACTTGAGATATTTCTTTTACAACTGCTTGTTTGACCTTTTTAATGCTTTAAAATGGGTTTTCCATAGAAAATTGCGTTTATTTCGCTAGAAATAGGCGTTGTTCCCATTCATCAATTGCTTCGTGAATATCCTCTAAGTACTTAACTTTCTTAGCTCGGACATCACGATTAAAACTAGCAATGTCATAAAGTAAACGTGAAGACTGGCTAGTCTCTGAAAGAGCGTCTCTAAACTGATCTATAAATTCAGGAATTCTATCAGGAGCTTTTTCCCAGAAGTTAGATATATTCTCGCGCAAAGACTGAATCATAATACGCATGTCCCCTGCTTCTGATACGGTAACCAAAGTAACGGCCCTATCTTGGATTCGGCTTTTTATTTGTTCAATTAAACGAGTAGCTGCTTCACTACGGGTTTTAACAATTCCAGATGAGATCCACGACTCCGCAACCACTTCAATCAGTTGAAAAACGGCTGCGTCCTCATTACCTTGAATTTCTGGGAGATAGTGAAATAGTCCTAATTTCGTGATTACAAAACGGAAGTTTGAGCCGAGATATTGCCGTTCGTGAGGAGTAAAATTAATCCGTTTCAGTAATTCGCGGAAATCTTTGACACTTTTCCTCCCTGATTGAAAGTCAATTATTAGGTGAGGTTTAATTTTCTCACAGACCTGATCGACAACTTTCATTTCTGGACGCCCTGGTTGCTTATTGAATTAGAACTTAATATTCTACAGTGTTATGCAGATTATATGTTTAAAACTAAAATCATGTAAAAAAAGATTTCCAATTCAGTTTATTAACTAAGTAATTCATCTTTTTTTTTCTAAAAAAAAATTTTTTTTCGATTGATTCTAGACTTTGTGAGCCAAATCAAATAAAAAAAATCAGACTCCCCTGAGTTTTGTAGAGAGTGCTAGCTCTTTGCGCGTGGCGCCCAAGTTTGCTAGTAAAACAGATGGAGACTTACTAGATTGGGGTGATAGTGATTTCAATCGCACTAACGTTTGATAGATTTCCTTCACGAGTTTCAATCTGTTCAGTATCTATCTTAATATCTGTAACATCGACACGATCTTTCATAAACCTGCGTCTTAGAACTTCAGCAACATCCACAGCTCGGCTAATTGCGCGACCCCGGGCTTTTAGGACAATAAATTCGGCATCACGATTAAACTGTGTCACACATGCCATTACATAAGCGGTTACTGGTTTATTTCCGATGAAAACGGTATTTTCCTCTGACATAATTGTTACTCTCCTTGTAATTCTCTTTGTAGTTCAATGTTTTCTAGTCATATCTTTGCATCACTGAGATGTGATAATTCAGTTCAACCTCTAAAGTTGACTTGAAAAATGTTTCTAGGTTTGTATTGTTATTTAAATAGACTTTCTTTCTTGAGTAGAACCTTATTATGTCAATATATGCCTGATAAACTGATATTTTCAAAGAGGTTCATCCTGGATACCCGTGAAATATCCGAAAAGGTTGGCAGCGATATGTACAATGAAGGTTATGGGGACTTGTACCATCAACCATTCTATTGGCCATGGAATTAATGGGTATACAAAAATCATGCCAAGAACTAAGAATCCAAGCTGATCCAGAAAGATGAAAGGGTGGCCTCGTTCAATTCCACTGCGACGTTTAATAAAGGATCCAATTAAGTCTCCAATCAAACCCCCAAAAGCCATCAACCCTCCAGTAAAAAAGCCCAAAATTATTAAGTTAGAAAATAATCCTCGGATATTAATACTGGAAAGAAATTCGAATAAAATCCCTGATTCCAAAATATCTTGATACGCCAGTCTTAAAATAAGGTTATCATCTAAGGATATCGGGGTTGGAAGGATGGAGCTCAACCAAGCAATAAAGCCTCCCATAATTACACCAACAAGTGTACCTGCCCAAAACCCTTTAATGCTTTTTCCATCACCCAAAATCCTGTGTCCATCCCTCCAATACTTCCCCCCATCTATAGGTGGTCCACCTCCTAGAAGAGTAGGAGCAGCATTACCGAACCATAATGGTATGACAAATATCGTGCTGTCAAGGATCACCTGGATTAAACTTTCAGCCAAATTATTAAGCCCCAATTATCAAATCCTGATTATTTAAGCTGAAACAAGAACGAATTTCATGAAGGTGGAAAGGTGGGTTTTATATTATGCGTTCATATATTATTTTTTCTACCTTTTTCAATCTAACGGATTTTCCTTTATGATTCTTTTCAATGGTTTTAAAGTGATATCTAGGAGAAGTATTTCTAAAAAATAATTATATATTCCAGTAATATTTGTAAAAAAGTTCAATTCCAGGCTCTTTTGTTTGGATCAAGGAAAATTCTTTCATCTCCACCAATAATTTCTCCTTTAGCTAAATAAAACGTTAAATGAGTTTTATCCCGACTGATAATGCAAAATGAATTGGATTCTATAGAAATAATTGTCCCTATTAATGTTTTCCAGCAAGAAATTGCAGGATAAGGAAGTTTCTCAGGTTTTGCATACAAGTGGATTTCATTGATTTGTTGATCGAAAAATTGGAAGGGTTGAGACAAGATATAAAAAATTAGATATGGGAATTCTGGATTATTTCCCTGAAATACTAAATTAGCATTTTGAATAATCATACGAATGTTCTGATTATTAATAAAAAGATCATCCTGATCAATCCAATATTGTAAATTTGCTTGAACAGCTTCTAATTCTCCTTTGCTTGCTCCTGTTTTCTTTAAATGGAAATAATTTCTTGATGGGTCATGATAATAAAAATATAGGGTTTGTTGAACTTGAGTTGGAGTTATACTGAAAAATGCTTCTACAAAAATTGGTTTTTCTTTTGCCATCACTTATTCGCCTTGATTTTCAAAGAACTATATACTCCAACCTTGATGCAAATTGAAAATTTATATATTAAATTATTTTCTAGTGGAGCTGAAGCATAATGAAAGTTCTGCCATTAGGAAAAGCTCCCTGGTCTTTACTTGTCGAGCTTGTCAAGAAACAAGGTTTTAGAAATGAAGGGGTATTACAAACTGCTGAGGAAGGAGTAGATGTTGCTGTCTTGGATCTTCAAACAGTCATTGCAAAAGTTAATGATTTCTATAATACACAAAGTGTTCCCTACTTAGTTTATAAGGCAGATCCAATTACATTTCCTACTCCAAATCCTGCAAAGTACCTTATTACTGTTAATAAAAATGATTTGGCTACAGCTGGAGCTCTTCCTTATGGAATTACAGTCACTATTCTATTACCTCCCAATTCTACGCAAAGTTCAATCATGGAACTTCAATCCAATCTTTCTAATACTTGTGAGGAACATCACATAACTATCTTAGGTGGACATACTGAAATTACTGAGGGAGTTCGAAATCCTATTTTATCTGCTAGTATGATAGGTTTTGTTCCTCCTGAATTCTATATTCCCCGCGATCCCCAGGTTGGTGATTTAATCATTTGTTCAGGCTGGGTTGGAGCAGAAGGCACAGGAATTCTTTTAGCTGAAGCTGATGATTTACTCTCGAAATATTTAGACCCAATTGAATACCAACAAGGTGTTGAAATCGGTAAAGACTTGAATATCTCAAATCAAGTTATTGACTGTAATCGAAAATGGCATGATGATTTACACTTAGTTCACGATGCAACAGAAGGCGGAATTTTTGCTGCATTATATGAATGTCTGGCACCAAAAGGTTTTGGGAGCGAAATAATGTCAGATAAAATACCTGTTGCTCCTGTAACAAAAAAGTTGGCCGATATTTTAAAAATAAACCCCTTAAAACTAATAGCTTCAGGAGCAGTCCTTTTTATTTGTAATCGTGAAAGAACCCCAGCAATAGTTGAATTTTTGAGAGAATCGAAGCGTCCTGCTGAAATTATTGGAGAAGTAAGAGACAAAGGAAGTCCAATTCGAGTTGATAGAACTCCTATACATCCACCTGAAGCAGATCATATTATCCAAGGGTTAGAACAGCTTAATAAATTGAGAACAGCTTTTTAATGTTTTGAAACACCTGAATCTATTCGTGTTATAAACGAATCTCCATGAGTTTGCAAAACTTCTCTTATCTTGACTGCTTTTTTATTGTCAGCCGTGAAGGCAAACATACACCCTCCAAAACCAGCACCAGTAAGCTTAGATCCCAATGCTCCATTTTTTAATGCAGACTCACACATTACATCAAGCTTTGGATGAGATACTTGGTAATTTTCTCTTAAAAAGGTTTGTTGCTCTGTAAGAAGTTGACCAATGTAGTCCAGATCTATCGTCGCTTTTTTCAATTCTTCAAAAGCGATTTGGGTATTATCACGGACTCCAATCACACCCAATAAACGTTTTCGCTGTAATTGTGACAATTTTGACGAATTGATCTCCTCATCGGTTAATTCATTCAAATTTGGTTTTCTAAGATTATTTAATGCTTTAAATATATCTTGTTGTACGTTTTTCAAAGGGATATCTGCTTTTCTTTCGACACCTGAGTTACCTATGATAAAATATGCCTCTTTTAAGTTACAAAGAGGAGTAATATCAGGTTTTCCTTGGGAACTCATGTGGAAAATCCTACCAAGAGAACATGTATATTGATCCATTCTTCCACAGGAGATATTCAAAATATCATGCTCACAAAGATAAGCTATCTCTGCAATTGTCTCTGCATTGAAATTACGTTCTAGCAGAACATTTGAGATTAAAAATACCATAGCAGTTAAAAGTGCTGCTGAGGACGACAATCCCGAACGAATTGGAATGTCACTGTTAATAGATATACTAGATGGAAGAATACGATTTAATTCCTGCCAGAAATAAAGAAATACTGCTTTTTGATAATCATAAGAAGAACTAGTTAGTTGAGGAGTGTGAGTATAGAGAAGCTCTTCAGAGTGTTCCATTTGATTACTCTGCATTTGGACACATCTAGGTCTTTCTTGTAGCTCATAATGTAATGTGAGCCGCTTATTTATAGCCATTGGTACTACAGGGAGACCAAGATAATCTTGATGTTCACCAAAAAGACAAACTCTGCCAGGTGAGCTAATAAACCCCTTCTTTTGCATACTGAGAGAAATTTTTATCCCACTTAAAATTTCTATCCATTTTCGTGAGGTTAACTAAACTCTCTTCCTCCTCTAAATCTGGGTAAGAGAAATGCAAGACATCCCTAATCCAAATTGACTAAATTGACAGTAATTTCTTGGAAATCAGCGCCTTCTGAGAGTTTAAAAGGAAATAGACATTCTTTTTCTTAAGGAAAATGTTAAACGTTAAAGATCTTCAAAACCAGCAGAAAATTAGTGGAAAACCTTACAAAAAGGTCGGAATTGAATTTGACTTATTATTATTGGCGATGTTGACTGTTTTTGACCTTGAACTAACTGAAAACCAGATTTACAGGAACTTCACATCACTACTAAAACAGTTAAATCATCCTGTGAAAAAAAACTTAGCATCAACAGTTCGTTCTAGTCTCTCTTTTTTACTATCAAATGAACTAATTTTACTTTGTAAAAAAGGTAGTTATATTATTTCAGAAAAAGGTGAACCTTTAGGTATGCGTGCGTTAATGCGCTTCCAGCAAAACTTCAAGAATTACTCACTTTTCTCTTTCTTCTCACCTCTCTGCCCAAATAGACTACTTATTATACCATAGAGAGTAAGTTATGCTAAACTTAAAAATCACCGCTATGCACATATAATCAAACGTAAGCCAAATAGTTATAGTTGAACCGAACATTTATGACTATTGTATCTAATACACCCAAAGGAGCTAGGCCAATGCCCCTCAAAATAAAAGTGGATAATTTAGATTTGTTTACCAAAGTGTTGAATGCAGCAGCAGCTGTTTTAGAGGATGAGGGAACCTTCTTAGTAACTCCCCAAGATGGTATGACATTACGTAACATGGATAAATCACGCTTTGCGATGGTTGACCTAAAAATTCAACCCAACTATTTTGGTGACGATGACTTCGAATGTGACAAAGAATATCTCATTACGGTACAAATGCAGGACCTGAAAAAAATCTTACAACGCGCTAGAAAAGATGATGTTTTAACTTTAGAATTAGATGAAGCCAATGATACTCTTAAATTCCTTTTTGAAAGCCATGTGAAGAGGCGTTTCGTGTTACCTCTCACAATGGCCGAGGAAAATGTCCTTCCTGATCCCACTTCACTCAAGCTTGATGCTCAAGCTAGACTTAAAGGGGGAGCATTAACAGAATTCATCAAAGACGCTGCAATCATCGGGGGTAGCATAAAAATAACTGCTGAAACAGGAAAATTAAGCTTTGGTAGTTCGCAAGATAAAAAAGAAGTCAAAATAGAACTTGATGTTAGTTCAGATGAGTCTGAAGCCCTTGAAATTACATCTGAAGGATTATGTGAAGCGTTATACTCAATAGATACGTTTAAGAACTTAATTCTGGTTGATCAAGCCTTCGCAGTTGTTTCTCTTGCTTTTAGTACTGACCATCCGTTAAAACTAGTCTATACAAATGAGACTGGAATTACTTTAGGATATCTTCTTGCACCCATGCAGCCTGAAGCTGGAATTGAGGAAGAAGAAGACGTTGAGGAAGCTTATGCCGACGAGGATTGGGATGAAGACGAGGAGTAGTATGAGATAACAAACCCAGATGTATCCACATAAAACCCAAATAAATCCAAAATAGATGTAATTAAGGGGAAAAAATTGGTCAAGATCGAGCGAATGTGGACTGAATCATTTCGACCTAAGACTTTAGATGAGGTTGTTGGTCAAAAAGAAATTGTCGATCGCCTGAAGCAATTTGCTCGACGGGTCGATTTTCCCCATATGCTCTTTTCAGGCCCTCCAGGAATAGGTAAAACAACCTGTGCTGAAGCGATTGTCAATGAGATCTATCCGCCTGCTGAACGTGGCAGTAATGTGAAGCGTTTGAATGCTTCTGATGATCGTGGAATTAATGTGGTTCGCCAAGACATTAAGAATTTTGCACGAATTATTCCATCAGGTTCTTCAAATTTTAAACTTATTATCCTAGATGAAGCTGATCAAATGACCAGCGAAGCCCAACATGCATTACGACAAACAATGGAACGATATAATGAGATTACACGCTTTATTCTCATTTGCAATTATAGTTCTAAAATAATCACTCCAGTACAATCACGCTGTGCTATTTTTCGCTTCAAAGGATTGGATAAGAACGAAATAAAGATACGATTGCAACATATTGCAAAAAAAAAGCAATTGCAAATAGATGAAAAAGCATTAGATGCGCTTTATGAAAGCTCCGAGGGCGATCTCCGTCAGGCAATTAATGCTCTACAAGCATCTGCTTCTCTCACTTCTGATATCACTGTAGATGTAGTATATCAAGTTCAGGGATATGTGAAACCGACTGAGGTGAGGGCCGCAATTTTAGAATGTTTGAAAGAACAACCCAATTTTTCTAATGTTCGTAGAAATATCCAGGTTCTAATGGAATCTTATGGACTTTCAGGACAGGATCTTGTTAAACATCTTAATCGTGAGTTGAGCCAAATATCTGATGATGAAATACCTGAATCTGTCCGTTTTGCAGCTCTATCAATGCTTTCTGAAGTAGATTTTCGCATTGCTACTGGTTCCAATCCACAAGTTCAACTAGATGCTTTTTTGGCAAAAATGATTTTAGCAGCACAAAAACAGAGGTAGAATTCTTGGTCTCGACCTGGGTGCAGAAATATGCGCCAAGACGTCGTTCTGAGGTGGTTGGTAATAAGGAAAGTGTTAACTCAATTATTGCTTATTTAAACCGATTCCGCAATGTAAAATTACGATCTAAACTCGTAAAAAAGGCAATATTATTATATGGTCCTCCAGGGATCGGGAAAACAAGTTCGGTTTTAGCGATAGCACAAGGATTGAACTTTGATGTTGTAACAGTAAACGCCAGCGATAAAAGAAATAAAGAATCACTTAAAAGTATACGTAATGCTTCAATTTTTAGTTCTCTTAAAGAAAATCTAGATTCTAAAGTTGTTGGGCAAATCCTATTAATTGACGAAGTTGATGGACTGAGTGGAACTGCAGATCGGGGAGGATTGAAAGAAATTGCAGATATAATCATTTCTACTAGGGTTCCCTTGATCTTGACAGCCAATGATATTAGTCCACAGAAATTCAAGACACTTAAGAAATATTGTGAGTTGCGGGAATATAAACCTCCCACTTCTGAAGAAATCCTCATGATTCTACATAGGATTGTTGATACTGAATCAATTACTGTTTCTGACTCGGTTTTGCTTAAATTGATCGAGATGAGCCAGAATGATATCCGTGGTTCAATTAATTCATTACAAACATTAGCCACTGGAAATCAGGTAATAACAGTGGAAGATCTCGATATAATTTCTTATAGAGACACAGCTGTTGAAATTCGTGGATTTTTCAGAACATTATTTGTTGAAGCTAATGGAAAAAAAGCTTATCAACAAACTCGAATGTTAAGTGATGTCGATTATAGGAAGCTCCTTCTCCTTCTTCGTGATTTATCTTGCAAAATCATTCCTAAATACGATTACGATCAATTAGCTCAAGTTTATGACCTTTTAGCAAGAGCAGATGTGGCTTTGGGTCGTGCGCAGAGTAAGAGGATTTGGTCGCAATTAGCTTACTTTTATAGCTTTTGTACTAAAGGATTAGCAAGTATAATTACCCCCACTGCTGATTTACCCTCTTTTCCAGATTGGCAATTTCAAGTGCCATCATATTGGATAACCCTAAGTAGACAAAAAAAGGTACAAAAAATTGCAGCTAAAGTTGGTCGCTTATGTAAGGTTTCAGCACAAGATGCAATTAATTATTATTTGCCCTATCTTCGTTTTATTTTTCAACATAACCCAGAACTGGCCGCAGAACTGGCATTAGAATTCCAATTCTTCGATGTTGAACCTGGAAAACGTAAAACCAAGATTATCTGGAACGGGGAAATCGATTACTTCATTAAAAGTAAAAATATAAATCGTACAATTAAAAAAAGAATTAGAGAAATTTATCCTCAAATTGAACGTATTAAAGGACGGGAGATTGATATAAAAACATTGAAACAAATCAAGAAACAGCATAAATCAGCAAGTAGAGAAAATCAGACAAGTCAAACCAAGAAACAGAAAAG
>CAZALJ010000040.1:0-10458 GCA_964485715.1 uncultured archaeon | reverse complement strand
AAAAAAGGATTGAAGAAATCAAGGAACCAGTCTAAAGTTAAAAGCGAACTAGCAACCGAGAAATTCCTAAGATCCGTTTTAATGAAAGGTAAAATCAGTAATCCTTCCAACAGTTCGAAAGTATGAGCTACAAAGGACACAAGATCAAAATATGATGGAATGAGTGTGAAAAGCATAATATATCCAAAATAAACTTTTATTAATCCAATGAATGTGATAATATTCAATACTTGAATGTTCTTTTTTAAGACAAGTGTGAAAATTAAGAATATACCAAAAAGTAATCCAAAAGAATTGGAATCTGGAATAAAAAGCCAGAAAATTGGGTGATAATATTCATATTGCCAGAAATAGAGAAGAGCGCCGTAAGCAGGAATAGTTAAATTAATAGTGATCCATACTGCGAGTACAAGGGGATTTAGATTTAATAGATAGTTGCGAACCTGATTTGAATCAATTTTTCGAACGTTCATCACGAATTTCTGCCAGTTTCGTTCCATTAAAGTTCCATCTCAATGAATAACAAATACAACACGGGATTTTTTTTGAACTTCCTTAAGATTTATCCTTTAATTTCAAAAAATCGAATTGCTCATTCAACCTAGTTGTGTATGTTTTTCAGATTTTGATATCATTTTTAATAAGTTGGAAGTTCACTTGAAAGTGTAATCTTTTAAAGGAAAACCCCTTAAACTGCATCATGTTCGTGATAATATGCCAGAATTGCCTGAAATAGAAGCTATTCGACAATATTTAATATCAACCATTTCCAACGAAGTTATAACTGAAGTAAAGACATTTCAACATACTGTGATTAGAAATCCATCAGCAAAAGAGTTTGAAGAATTATTACGGGATGCGACATTAGATCACATCGAAAGAATTGGAAAAATCCTTCGACTTTCATTGCATAAATCCAATCTACTACTTTATTTATACTTAGATCATGGCTTAACTGGAAGATTAGCTTGGTATTCTTCGCAAAAGCTTCCCGCAAAAACAGTGTTTTTAATAAAATTTAGAAATGATAAAACCTTACTCTATCATGATACTCGATTGCACGGAACCATATGGTTGTTTTCGAGCAAAAAAAACCAGCCATGTGAGCACCCAGCAGTGATTGATGAGTTTGGCCCAGATATCTTTCAGATTTCTGAAAGTGAGTTTATTAAGCGTCTAGGGAAATTTAACGGTGAGATTAAGGGAATATTAACAAACCAAACCAAATTTGTTACAGGAATTGGAAATGCATATGCAGACGAAATTCTATTTGAAGCAAAAATTCATCCTTTCAGCAAGCGGCCTCAGCTCAGCGAAAAGGATAAATCTATTCTATATCATGCTTGCAAGAAAATCTTGACCAATTCTATGAATAAAATTTCTCACATGCTTAAAACTACCCAGAAGTTAGATAATGAACGTTATTGGCGAGAACAAATATTTCTTATACATTTGAAGGGTAAAAAGCCCTGTCCCATCTGCGGAAATCCTATTTCGACAATTAAAGCTAAAAGGTTGACAAATTTTTGTCGTAAGTGCCAAATTCCTAAAAATCGGAACTTTATTTAAATCATATAGAAGATTGTTGGTGCTAAAGGACTTAAGTAGTAGTCTACTTAATGTTAAAGATAGATCAATGTTCTATTTAAACAAACTGAAAGTTTATTATTGATAATATTATGAACTAAATCTGGATGGAACAATCGGTGCTTGACTTCTTCTTTGAACCAAGGTCTGTAGCTATTATAGGGGCTTCTTCTGATGAAACAAAGTACGGACGTCTCATTTTTAATCATTTTGTTGTTCCATTCCATAGCCGAGTATTCCCCATCAATCCAAATGCTTCTGAAATAATGGGTGTTCGATGTTATCCAAGTGTTTTTGAGCTCCCTGAAGTTCCAGATCTTGCGGTAATTGTTTTACCCGCAAAATTAGCAATAAAAGCTGTAAGAGATGCTTCTAAACGTGGAATTCCTGCAATAGTATGCATTACAGCAGGTTTTTCAGAAATCGGGAGAAATGATCTCCAACAAGAATTAGTTGAAGCTCTGGGTGATTCCCGACTAATTGGGCCTAACTGTATTGGAATTATTGATACTCATACCCATGTGAATACATTATTCCCTAATTTCGAATTACCTAAGAAGGGTCATGTTTCTTTGATCTCCCAATCAGGTTCCCTAGCAATAGATCTACTACTGGCCCTTCAACAAAACAAAATCGGATTGAAGAGATTTGTATCATATGGAAACGGTGCCGATCTGAACGAGACCGACTTCATTCAATATTTTGGACAGGATCCTGATACAAAAGTTATTGGAGCTTATTTGGAAAATGTCAAGGCTGGAAGGCAGTTTATAAAGGTTTCTAAGGCGGTTGCTCGGAAAAAAGCAATCGTAGCGCTTAAACTCCCAATGACCGAAGAGGTCACTATGGCAGCCAAAAGCCACACAGGTGCAGTTGCTAGTACCTTGGGTCTGTACAAAGAAATTTTAAGACAATCAGGAATTATTCAATGTGATAGTACTTCCCAATTTGTTAATTCAATAAAAGCTTTACATGATCTACCTCCAGCTTTTGGAAATCAGATAGCACTAGTGACAAATACAGGGGGGCCAGGAGCGATGGCTTTATATAGAATGAATCGTTACAATTTAGAGTTAGGATCGTTATCAGAGGAAACAGCGTTAACTGTTGAGAAAACCATCCGAAAACATGGTGTTCAGACCTCTTTATCGCGCGATAAAGATAACGAACCATTAACTTTTTTAGATCTGACAGGAAGTGCAACTACAGAGGTTATAGCTGAAATTACACGAATATTTTTAGGAGAAGATTCGGTTTCTGGAATTATAGTTGTCCCACGATCTGATGCACCTGTTGTCTCAAAAGACGCGCCTGCTCGAATTGCTTTAATTAAACAGGAATTTCCAAACAAACCTATTCTTGTCTATAATCTTCCTGATCCTACTGTTAACGCTGAATTTGAAGATTATGGGATTCCAGTCTTTAATACTGCCGAAGCTGCAGTTGATGGTATGTATGCCTTGGTAGAAAGGGGAAGAATCTTGAGTCAATACCTGTTCTAGGAGATCTAAGAATTGAGTATAATAGAGCCTTCCTCTGAAAAACAAAAGAAGATACACGAACGCGTTCGCTCATTGATTCTGCAATCAAGTGATAAAATCACTCAAAATATTCAGGTGACGACAGGAAGGATATCTGATACTCGTATAAAAAAAATTCAGTCGTTCAGTGGGGCGGGGGGAAAAACTTATGTCATCGAAGCTGCACTTTCCACTTCTTTAGCAGGAGAAATCGATGGAGGGATTGTTTTGAAGTTTGCCAATGATTTAGACGCAGAGGTCGATAACGCGAAGAGATTAGCGAAATTACTTGTTTCTCGTCAAACTGATTGGGAACAATGGAAAAAAAATCATGAGATTTCATCCCGTATTCGGCGATTCCCAGATTTTTTATTCGCACCAGAAGTAATTCATGTCATTCCTGAAGTAAAAGCATTGATTCTAGAGTTTTTAAGTGGTTTTACTCCGTTACTTGAGCTTACCGTAAAACAAGAGGATCAATGGGGATATGCTGGATATGCATTAGCTCGATTGCATGGTTCCGAGCGGCAACAAATCAATATTCAACTTTATAATCCTATTTTCAAGCTATTAAAGACATACGTTGAGGAGAAATTCCTAAATTACTGGATTGAAACTCTAGAACAATCATTGGGGGGAGTAGATTTCATTCATGGTGATAGTCATTTAAGCAATATTCTTGTCTCACCCACAAGAATTGCTTGGATTGACGCCATTTTACTTCCAAAACTTGATCGAATGGATGATGTAGGATATATCATCAGTCATGCAATTCAAGAAAACGTTGCAAAGAACATCAGCTTTGGTATAGACGATTCAAAGCTAATTAAATCTATTACACGGTCTTGGGTACCTCTCATTTTAACATGTTACAAACAGACTTTCGATATTTCACAGTTATACTCTCGTCTTCCTTTAGATTTTTTTATAGGCTCTCACTTAATCATTCGTGCAGAATTGTGGGAAAAAGAAATAGCAACTATCCTTACTCGATTGGGACAAAGATTTATTTGTGAAATGCCAATATCAAATTTGCTTCTGGAGTAGTCCTAATTTTTTATAATTTACTATGAGCCATAATTATTGTACATGCCTTTTATCCAAATAATAAGCAGGGATAATTATTATCTGAAACTATATCCCGTTACGAATATTTCCGCATTTCAATAAGTAATGTTAATTAGATATTCTCCCATGTGAGCATAATTCTTGATATTTTGGAAAAAAGGAAGTAAATCATTGAAATTAGAAATAGACGGGAAGTTATCAGATAAACCCGCAGTTTGGTGGGATAGTGTTGCTAATGTTGTTCGTATGATCAATCAAACGAAACTCCCGTTTCAGGTGGAGGTATATGATTGCCCTACATATCGTGAGACTGCTCAGGCAATAAAGGAAATGATCATTCGTGGAGCTCCTTCTATCGGAGCAGCAGCAGCTTATGGTTTAGCTCAAGCTGTTCAAGAATTTTGGAATAGCGAGGGTTTTGAAGATCACGTTAAAAATGCTTATAATGAATTATTAGCAACACGACCAACAGCTGTTGATCTCAAGAACGGGCTTGACTTTATTATTACTGCTGATCCTTTATCTCCAGAGAGTGTTTTAAACCGTGCTCAACTTTTTACTGATCGCATTGCTGATGAAGGGCGGAGAATAGGCCAGATTGGAAAAGAATTGATTACATCTAGTATGAATATTCTCACTCATTGTCACACAGGCGCGTTGGCCCTAGTTGATCATGGTAGTGCGCTCGCTCCTATTATCCAAGCATGGAAAGAGGGAAAACGTTTTCACGTTTATGTTGATGAAACTCGGCCTAGATTTCAAGGTCGAATTACCGCATGGGAACTAAGCCAATATGGAATTGATCATACCGTAATTTGTGATTCTGCAAGTGGTTTCTTCATATCGAGAGGAAAAGTCGAATTAATTATTCTCGGTGCTGATCGTGTAGCAAGGAATGGTGACATTGCCAATAAGATTGGCACCTATAATCTCGCAGTTCTTGCTTATCATCATGATATCCCTTTTTATACAGCATTTCCCACATCAACTTATGACCCCTCCACTCCAACTGGAAAGGATATTACAATTGAACAACGTGACAGTCTTGAAGTGAAAAAAGCGGTAGGTTATTCAAACACGCTTGATAGCAGCCATATTATTTCATTATATACCGATGGAATTAAGTTTAGTAATCCAGCTTTTGATATAACTCCTAGCAAACTCATTACAGGGTATATTACTCCCCAAGGTATTTTGAGTAAATCTCAACTTGAGGAAACCCTAATTCAATGATATTGTACCCCAACTAAGGCAAATGGTGTTCTACTCTATATAGGATGACGAATGAATTTTCTAAGATATTCTTCAACAGTTATGGTACCAAGAAAAATATATTCTAACCAATTTAACACCATACAAAAGACACAGAGCATTCTTAGTCATTTTTCATGTTTATCTAGGAGTAATTCGGAGAGTTTAATTAGAACATTTTTAAATTGATGATATTTCATATTTAATAAGAATCTTAATTTAAAAGATAATTTTAAAATTGAGTATAAAGATTAATTACCAGTTCAATATCCTCGGAAACTCTAGGAAAGAAGTGACAGAAGTGAAGGAAATTGTGAATCAAATACGATCAGTTGTAGCCTTTTGTGGACTTAAGATTGAATCGATAGAATCACATAAGTCATTTGTGACATTAGACTTGATATCAAGTGGGCGATTTCGCAAGAAAAGTTACTATATGGGCGTTTCAAAGAGTCTCACTGGTATATTAGCTGCTGAACGGGAACTAAGTCGTAATCATAAAAAAAACGTATTAATCATTGATCCAGTTAATTATTTACCTAAACCCACATTTAAAAATGTTGAACTTTTTCATGATCTTGACGCGCTTCAAGATTTCTTAACCACCCCAAAAAGGGATTAAGTTTAACTATCAATTGAAAGACGTGATTTTAATTAGACGAGCGAACCTCAATGTCAAAAATTAGAGGTACAATACCTCCTGAATTTCCTGAACTAGATAAAATGGACCAAGGTTATTCTCTTCTCATTAAAGGGCTTCCTGGAACAGGAAAATCAAGCTTAGCTCTAGAACTGGCTGTACACCTTCCAAATTCTTTTTTCATTAGTACACGAATCAGTCCTGAAGTCATGATACAGGATTTTCCTTGGTTATCACAAGAAATCTCACCAGATCGCACATATCCTTTTTTTGTAGATGCCACCCGATCAGAAACAAAAACCACAAATGGTCACATTTTAAATATGAATTTTGAAACAATACCTGAATTTGTGCAACAGCTTTTCTCATTAGGACGCGATCTCCCAAATAAAGTTATTGCTATAGATAGTTGGAACGCTTTAACAGTAAACTTATCAGAAAGTCAAATTAGTCACTGGGCGTCTGCAATAGTTCAACATTTACGAACGGAAACTTCTAAGATCATATTTGTCATAGAAGGTGTTCAAGCCACGAGCTTGGACTGGATCGTCGATGGTATAGTTGTACTTAGTAAAAAAACAATCACCTCTACCCATGGTATTTCACGACGGATTCGTGAGTTAAACTTCCAAAAAATGCGTGGTAGAGAAATACACAACGAAACTTATCTGGCTACCTTAGCAAAAGGGCGATTGAAGACATTTTATCCCTTTAAATACCGTTTTCCAGCAATTATTCTGAAATCTGATACTATTGGAGATCCAGACGAACGTCATATCTCAACTGGATCTACTGGGTTCGATGATCTTTTAGGTGGTGGATTTGAAAGGGGATCATGGAACTTATTCGAAGTAACTACTACTGTCGGAGACGCTCTGGATATTGTTTTCATTCCGTTGATTACTAATCATTTGAATAATGGCCGACCAGCGATTACTGTTTTCCGTGAGGGAGTGAGTTTTGATTCAAATCAACCCTATCTAGATGTTTTCACTGGGAGTAAGGATTGGATCAAACAAACAGTAAATATTGAAAGATATGTTCCAGAAAATACATCAAACCGATTCGCGCTCCCTGAAAACATTGACCAATTACTCGATATCCTTGAAACGGCCAAAAGAACTTTACGTAAGAATACTGAAGAAACTTTTCTCATAAATCTTGGATTGGATGCTCTAGAGAACAAATATGGAATACCAGCACTAAATGAATTAATCGCAATCACGGTATCCAAAGCAAGATTGGAAGGAGATGTAATAGTAGGCTGGCTCAAAGAAAACCAGGAGTTTCGAGGAGGAACAACAGCTGCGACCAGTCACTGGAAAATTGATTTAATTGATCGTGCACTGGTCCTAGAGGGGATTATTCCAGCAACAGAATTTTTTGTAATTGAATCAATTCTTACTAAGGGCTATGTTGATTTTAAGCTGACACCTGTCCTATAAGGGGTTAAGCGCGAAAGTCTTTTGAAAGTGTCTTGATCTCTCCTCTTTCTTGAAGAAGAAGGACTGATTCCATGGATTTTCCTGATCCTCGTGTACGAGAAATCGTTGACGGTTTGAAGAAAGATTTAAACTCTGGTAAATCAATTGATTTGGCAACTGAAATTAAATTTTTATCATTATCTCAAAGGTTTCAAATCTTTTGTTTAGTTAAAGATTGGGGAATTCCAGATTCTGAGTTATTTTCTTTAGAAAAAAAGATATGGGAAAAATTTCATGAGCTTTTTCGAAGTGATTATACGGAAACATCGTACCTCATTGAAAATTTTGATTATGCTCTTGGACTCGCTGAAACAGCATTACTAAGTGGCTTGTATGATTTAGAGGATTATAGGACGATTATCCGCTATCTTTATACAAATGGAGAAGATAACAAAAATATAGTGTTGAAATTAAATAAACATCTTCTTCATTATCTGCATCTACGAGGTGTTGATTCTCAGATTCTTGATATTTTCAGTCTCTTTTTGCGATTTCTAGGGGTTCCCTTAGCTACTGCAGAAGAGCTAAAAGTTGATCTGCTAGAATTCTTTCCAGAGGCGAAATCCGAAATAAATGCCTTTTTTGAACTCCCTATTTCTACAATTCAACGATATCCCGAATATATTGATGAAATAGCTGAGCAACTTAACTATGATAGAGATGTTCCCATTTTGAAGAAATGGTTAGATCATGAGACTCTAACTAAATTGAAAGAAGCTAAGATTAACAAATTTACAAGAACTTGGAAACCAAAAACAAAAATGAATGTGGATGAATTTGTTAACTCTCTTGAAGCAAATCTCTCTAAATTGAATATTTCATCCTTGCCTCTGGTCTTTAATTCGTTTGTTAAACCATACTGCGATTTTTTAAAGCCAAAACAAATCAATCCGACAGAATTAAGTTCGAATATCCCATCAGAGATACTAGAAACATATGTGGAAAAATTTGCTTACTCGCCCAAAGCCCATAAAGAAGTGAAAATTCGAGTTACATTTTTAGGTGGAGCTCAAATAGGAACAATGGGTATTCTGATCTCCACACCTCAATCCAATATACTCATTGATTATGGGATGTCTGTTGCTAACTACCAAATTCCTTATTGGAATGAGGCATTAAATCAGTTAGATGCCATATTGGTAACACACGCGCATTTAGATCATGTTGGGGCTATCCCCTATCTTTATGCGCAGGGGTACAAAGGATACGTATTCGGTAGTGGAATGACCAAAAATTTTACAAACTTTTTACTAATGGATAACCTTGAATTAATGAGTAAGAACATTAGTGCTTCAACTAGAGAAGCTGATCATCGGTTCAAGTATTTATCACAGTCAGCATATGTTTATCAGATGCTAGATAATTACATCACTGTTGTCTCCAATAAAGAATATCAGATTACTCCAGATACTGTGATCATACCTATTCCTGCCTTTCATATCCAAGGTTCTTTTGGATACCTTGTTAAATGTGGAAACAAGAATATTCTTTTCTCAGGGGACGTTAATTTAGATCCCACGGCACTTTTCAGGGATAAGTCTCCTCAACTACCTCTTGATGCTGATCTTTCAATAATTGACTGTACATATTACGGCCAACCTACTTTCGATCTAGCAAAGAGAGACAAATTGCTTTTTAAAGCAGTGAAAGAAGATAAAAGAGTAATTATTCCTGCGTTTAGCGTTGGTAGAGCACAAGAAATATTGATAAAATTGGAAAAGAAGGGATTAACAAAGGAACGAAAGGTTAATTTGCTTGGAATGGCCACCAAAGTGGCCCGAATCTCTGGATTAAAAACCAGGGGGCATTTAAGTGATCATCTAGTACAACCGTTTGAAGATGAGGTTTTGATAACTGGTGGGGGAATGTTAAGTGGCGGGTTTGCGCGAGAATTTGTCGAACAGACAAAAGAAGATCCCGATACAACGATTATTCTCTCCGGATTTTTAGCAAAAAATACACTAGGTTATCGGTTATTACATAAATTGGAGCCGCATTATAAACAAAAGGTAGTTTTTGCTCGCTTTAGCGGCCATTCCTCAAGTAAGACATTAGCAACCTATTTGGATTCTCTTAAAGGTCAGAAGGTCCTCGTCCACCTTGGTAATCTAACTAAAGATCCTTTCACCTCCGAGGAGGTTCGAAGATCAAAAGATTTTTCTCACCCAGATCATATTATTCCTTTCTTAGGATCTTCTATAGAGATCTAATCATTATGTTAGTAATAGCTGGGTTGTCGGCTTTGGAGCGAAGGAAGTGATGCTCTCACCTCTTGTAATACCTTAGGATCCAGCTGAACGGTTAACACTTCCTCTTTTTCCGTCCCTTGTGTTAAAATCCTGCCGCTAGGATCAAAAATTACCGAATTTCCACAGAAATCTAAATTTGGATCACTTCCCATGCGATTCGCTCCAATAACAAAAAGCTGGTTTTCCATTGCTCGTGCTTGAAGCAATGTTGTCCAAATTGTACTCCTTGGATGTGGAAATTCAGCAACATAGATTAATAAATCTGGTCCAGCTAAAGTTATACGTCTACTCAGTTCTGGAAACCTTAAATCATAACAAATGAGTAGGCCAATGTTACAAAATTTTGTTCTAAAAACGATATCAGATTGGGGAAATCCTCCAACAGTAAACACTGTTGTTTCATCCATTGGATCCTTCGGAAACAAATGGATTTTTCGATATTTTCCTAATAATACTCCATTTTCATCAATTAATACCGCAGTATTGTAATATTTTTCCTCTTCTTTTTCAATATAGCTGGCTACAAGTACTATTGAGTAATGTGCAGCTGTTTGTTGGAGAAAGGTGCTAGTTTTTCCTCCAGGAATAGTTTCAGCGTGTTCTTGGATGTTTTTTAGGTCAAATCCTGTAGAAAATAATTCAGGTAAACAAATGATGTG
>CAZALJ010000039.1:0-10684 GCA_964485715.1 uncultured archaeon | reverse complement strand
AACGAATTGTCAAAAAGTACAAGGAAGCAACAGATTTACTAGACAAGAAGTTAACTCCCCATACATTACGTCATGCTTTTGCTACTCATCTACTATCAAACGATGTTGATATCCGTGTCATTCAAGAGCTTTTAGGGCATGCCTCTCTTTCAACAACACAGCTCTATACACATGTCTCCTTAGAACATCTCAGAAAATCTTATGACCTAGGACATCCCTTGTCAAACCAACAAGTTCTTGAGGGCTAATAAGGGTTATATTCACGCTTCATTAGTTAGAACATTTCCTAATATTCAGTCGTTGTTGTATTTTGCATTGTAGAATCTGAGAGGATGCCTTATTCTTGAAATCGAAACATGTAAATTATCAAGGCTTTGTGAAACATCTCCAACAGCAACCTCACAGCGTGACTTGTTATATTCTATGGCATATCTATCATCAATATGAAAAAACAGACCTAGCATTTTCTGTTGATCCTCTGCGCTATATTTTCCGTTTTGAAAATAAATACACTCTCTTTGGAGAGGATGTTTGGCAATTAGAGAAATATATTCGCTGGTTTCAAACTAACATTGTATTAATATTTGAAAAACAAAGATGGGAAGAAATTATTCATCGTTTTGACAATTTCCGATCGTTAGAGACGAATAAACCAATTGATTCGTACAATATTTATTTAACTCTAAGTCTTTCTAGAGAAGACTTATCCTTTTCTGAAGATGCTGATGATCGAATTATTCAGATCCCATCCCCTGAACATCCTCTCCCCAAACGATACCGCCCCCTTAAAGGGGGATTGGCCTTTGGCCTCTTAAAAAAGGACAAAATTATATGTTTTGCAGCAGCTCCTCACATATTAACCCAAAAATCGTTGTCTTTTGCCATACTACGAGGAATAGAAACAGAGCTTCTAGAAAGAAGACATGGGTATGCATTGAAAACTGTTGGAGTGTTGTGTAAAGAATTATTCTCTCGATATCAATTGTCAAATATTTTTTTATGGGTGGAAGAGACTAATACGGCTGCTCGAAATTTGTACAAGCAATTAGGGTTTCAGGAAGAAGCAAAGATTTTTTCTATCTATTGTGATCAAAAAAAGTGATTTAGAATCATCCGTAGCTGATTAAACTAAGATGACAAATACTACTCATCTTTCAGCTAAGAATATTACTTCTTTTACCGCTTTGTTCGCTGAAGTCAAGACATATTTGAAATCTTTTGTCTGTACACAAACGTTTTTTTTGTAACTAAATAAAATTCTCTTTATTGTGTCAATATTCGGAGTTCCAGGATCCCGATAGGAAATAACCATTTTAAAATCTTGGAATCTTTCAATAGTTTTCTCAAACTCTCGAGAGATTTCTTTTGGATTGATCCAACTATTTGGGATCATCTTCAGTCGTCTATGTTTCGATTTAAAGTCAATCATCTTCTCCCAATCTTCATAATTGCAGATTCCTTCTAGAAAATGGTAAAAATCACGGTAATCAACACCGACCCCTTGAGAGGAAATATATGGAGGATCAAAATAAATCAAGTCGTATCCCTCATTTGGCAACGGAATATCTAAAACAGGATAATTTAAGGCTGCATTTACTCGCTGGTTATCGAAGATTGCACGATTCCCCTCTTTGATTGCTCGTAGGAACAATTTCTCAAAAGGGGTATCCCAAGTCTTTTTGTTTCCGAAACTTCGCTTCACTTTTGTCAATCGGAGATACAGGTTTTTCCTATGAAAAAGATTAAATGGACGTTTCTGAATACATGCTTGAAAGAGAGCAAATAAACTAAGTGCTTTATGGTATTGGTCTTTTAACTGAAGAATATTCTGAACAGTAACATCTAGGAATTTATTTTCTTCATCAGTGTAATATATATCTTTAAATTGATCTTGGATTACTGTTTGGTAAGAAAATCCATTTTTTCTTTCAAAGAGTGACTCTACTCTTAACAAATCAAATTTTTCTGAATTATTTTCAATCAATGCTTTTCCAATGTACCAATTTGAGGTGAGTATGTCATTATAAGTTACCTCTTTCCCCATTCTTTTAAACATATGACTGACTACGCCTGTACCTCCAAATGCATCTAGTACAGTGTCAAATTCAATATTCTGAAAAATAGGTTGAAACCAATCAAGTAATTTTAGTTTACTTCCCTGGTACCTAGTCTGTGGGAAAGGAACTTGCATATTCATCTTCTCTAAAGGAGATCATGAAATATAATTTTCCCTCTATCTCACCTTTATATGGCCTAGATTTTTTCTATTCGTTCAGTAAACCCTATATTAAGTTCCTCTAACTCTTTCAAGACTGGTTCATAAATATGTTTGTGTACAGGAATTAGAACACCCTTATCGGTGATTTCACCCTCTAAAATCATGCGAACACCTATTGCGCAAGGCAGACCAACTGTTCGCGACATAGAAGTGGGGCCATCCTTAATTCCAAAATCAACCATAGTACTTGTGTGTTTTTCTTTACCTTCAGGTAATTCATATTCGAACTCGTGAACCATAATTAACATATCCCGTTCACCTGGCGAATATTGCAAATGTTTCTCCCATTGATGACACAAAGCATCAAGAGGTGATATCTTAGTAGAGGGGACTTGGTCATTCCCAAATAGTCCCATCCATTCAAATCGATGAATGATGTCATCATCCTCCGCAAGATTGAATTTTTTCATGAATTCTTGTTTGGAATCCGTATCCAATGATACTCCTAGGATTTTATTAGTAAGTTGGTTATATGTGAATCCTGAAGGGAGTTCTAGTTCTTCCAAATCCATATATCCCGAGTCTGCTACTTTTTTGAGGGCACGACACCATCCTGTATTCCTGAGAGTCCCCCGAAACATCGTTTTAGTCTCGGGTATCTCATAAATGTCAATATAAGGTGTTGAATCACGATTAGGATAAGCTTCATAATCATCTTCTAAACCCTCGACAGGATAAGGATAGTAATTATCGAATAGCTCTTCACCAGGAAATTCTACAATTTTACCATCTTCTTTGCATTTTGCAGGATTACGGCCTGCCAGAATTACTCCACGTGGGGACCATGACAACTTATATTTCCATGGCGTTGTTACTGCATCTGGAGCGGGCAATCCTCCACAATATGATTTGAAAGAAAGGATCTTTCCTCCTCTTTCATGAACATCATCAATTATTTTTTTAGCTGACATGTGATCGATTCCAGGATCTACTCCGATTTCGTTAAGAATTATAATTCCTGCTTCTCTGGCTTCTTTATCTAGTGCCATCATTTCAGCACTACGATAAGAAGTTGTCACCATATGTTTTTTAAACTTAATACAAGACTTAGCTACTTGAACATGATAGATGTAAGGAAGTAAACTGACTGCTAAATCACATTCTTTAATCAACTCATCTAACTCTTCTTCTGATGCCCTTGTGATATCAAATTCCTTAGCAATACCATTAGGGTGATCTCCGATGAGTTTATCAGCTTTGCTTTTAGTACGACTAGCAACTGTTACTTGATAACCATGGTCTAGTAAATATGTAACTGGAGGTCCAGCGACCATTCCTGCACCAAGAATCAACACTTTTTTCATTTCTAACTACTCCAAGTATATTAAATCAATCAATAAGTACGTTTACAAGCTAATATGCCTTGCAATTTCTTATTTTAAGATCCTAAATAACTTTTTTCTAAATAGTTTTAGAGAAAGTCTCATATTTCTCAATATATTTATAATTAGGTGTAAGCTCTCCCTGATGAACTATAACAGCATTCTTGAGAACAGGCGGTAAATCTAATTCAAAAAAAGATTTTGAATAATCTACTTTAGCAATTTTAGGAATAAAAGGCATAAGAGTCTCACTGAAATTTGTTGACGATTCTCGTGGTAATTCACATGGTAGATTGTCTACTGCCAGAATTGCTATTCCTTCTCCTTTTACTCCAACAGTAGCTTTATCAGTGAATGGATTGTAAATAAATATAGGTTTATCAGGTTCTGTGGTGGTTGTTGTTAGTTCAATACCTCCTTCAATATCGCAGGATATGTCTCCAATCATTTGGAGTCTGATTTCTTGTTCTGATTCAAACATCCGTTTGACATAGTTTTTTGAAAGCAGCCTAGGATATTTATCTGACCAATAAATCCCATTGACCAATATTGAAAGGTAAGGAATATAATTTTCAAATATTCCACGATATTTCGCTTTCCCTTGATCATAATAATCTTGTAGTTCAAATGTAACATCCTCTAGTATCGGTTCAACCATATGTTCTTCTTTAAACACTACTTTGTAAATATGATTCCGAGAAAAGTCTTCTTTATCATAGAATCTGGTCAACTCTGTTGGATCAATTTCCTTGAGTGGAAGGTCATCTAGGACAGATTGTGCACCAGATGACACATTACCATAACCAGCAAAACCAATAATAAGCGGTACTAATTCTTCGGGGAGTTTTTCTTCAGTTATTTTGTTACCAATCTCTCTTATTACTTCTTTCGCTACTTCAAGATTATCGTATTGATAAGTATGTTTAAGTTGAAGAAATGGGGTATCAATGTTCTTTAAGGCCTTTACTCGCTGACCATAACCCCATAGTGTTTCTATCATGCCTGCCATCCCCGCATAGTTACCAAAGAAGATTAAACGAAACCCTTTTTCATTAACAACCTTTTCATAATCAATAAGCGTGCATTTCCTTTCTAGAATCTTCTTAAGCATTGGCATATTATGTTTTTGTCCTTTAATGGTATGAGAAAAGAAGATATATGTTTTTCCAGATTCTAAAACGGGAATAGGAATCTCCTTGATAGCAAAAATAATATTTGCGTCTTTTAAATCAGAAGCAACATCAGCACCAGCTTCCTGATATTTTTCATCAGGGAAGGTTCTGATCTTGGACGATTGAACAATAAATTTGAGAGATTCCTCAGAAATTAGAGTTTTCATATGTTTAGGTATAATAGGAGCGCGGGTTTCCCATATATTCTTATCTTCTAAACGAATACCTAGAATATTGTCCATAAGGATCATCATCCTGTCAGGGTTACTATTATTGCCTATATCTGAAGAAATTCACTTTCCTCAAGATCATATCAACACAACAATGTGATGATTGAGGAACACTGGATGAAATGTTTTAATTTTTTAAAAATATGTAGTTCCATAGAATTCCAGTAATGCATTCTAGAATGGAAGAGGGATCATCAGCATTAGAAGGGTTCATATTCCACTTTCAAAAAATGAGAGAAAATAAAAAAGGATTGGAGTGAGGCTTATAAGAAAGAAGAAGACGGAAATTGCTAGTGAGTTTGAGTAATGATCACAGAAGAAAGAATGAGAAGCTTACCAGCGAGTTCTATCTCTTGAACGACTCCTATCGTCTGAAGAATAACCGCCACGATCACCACGACCGCCACGACCGCCACGATCACCACGACCTCTGCCATATCCACCATAATCTCGACGAGGTCGTCTTCTGGTATCTTCGTGGACTTCCTCAGATCTGTTGTTATCCGTGTTGACTGAATCTAAATCAATTTCAGCATCAGTATCTTCCAAATTGCCCCATTTTCCAAGTGCCAACCGCATATGTTCCTGAAATACGTTTACATACCCATTCTTTACCACATAGGTTGAACCCTCTGCTACACGATCAATCGTTTCATCCCACAGGGTAAGAATGATTGTTCCTGTTTCATCACCAATTTTTACATCGGCTAGAGAATGTTCTTCATTTGTTTTTCTACTTGTTATAGTTCGTGATTCTCCTTTGTCAATAACTACAAAAGTAACTTGAAGCTTTCTATCAAAAGGAGACAATTCACCAATTTTCTTTTCATTTAATTCGACACTACCAAGGTCTTGAGATTCTTGCATTGTTATCACATGAGTTTTCTTTTCACGATAGTTGATGCTTATTTTATTTGTCACATAAAAAAATACTTCAGGTAAATCAGCTAAAATAACCTAACCTTAAGCCTTTTGATGTGATATAAAAGCATTAATCGTGCCAATTACTTCGAAAAAAAGAGGGATTATTAACTTTTTTATTTTTCAGGGGGAAAACTACTGTTAAGGAAATTAGTCGACATCAAATTCATAAGACCAACCAATTTTATATAGTAACAAATTCAGACCTATTTATCACTTTTAGGAATGAATACAGGGACAGAAGAATATTATTTAGAAAAGAAAAGATTAAGAGGTAGATTCACGTTTCTGATTAAGTTATTAACAAAACAAGTGACATGTGATGGTTGATTACGATTTTTTTGATAATCAAACGATTTATTATAAAAGTTCAGAAGACATGTGCGAAATCGAAAATAATTCAATAGATGTAATTGTCACTTCCCCTCCATATAATCGAAACAAACGTTACTCTGATGACACAGGACAAATTTATAATGATAAAAGACCGGAGGAAGAGTATTTCAGGTTTTTAAGTAGAGTATGGAGGGAATGTTATCGGGTCTTAAATCCGAAAGGGATTTTCTTTTTGAATATCGGAGACGCTGCTCCAGATCAAGGGTTAAGTGAAGAAGTTGTCCAACTTGCAGTAAAAGTTGGTTTTCATCGTCTTCAAACAATCATATGGATCAAATCATTCCTTGGAAAGGGACATTTTACACCAACAGGCGGAAGAAGGCGATTAAATAATCTTTGGGAGAATATCTTCGTTCTAGTAAAGAATAGGAAAAAATATCAGATGAATCCAAAAGCTATCGGGGTTCCTTATGTGGATAAATCCAACATAGGAAGATATGCAGAAGAAGATATAAGAGATGCAGGAAATGTGTGGTTAGTACCTTACGCAAAAACTACAGGAGCAACAATAAAAAAAGGACACGAAGCTCCATTTCCAATTGAATTACCATATAAGTGTATCAAACTTGCTGAAGGAGAGACAGTACTGGATCCATTCGCAGGGATAGGAAGTACTCTTGCAGCTGCCCGATTATTGAAGAAGAAAGGATTTGGTTATGAAAAATTTCCGCGAAAGGAGATTATTCGAGAAAGAATCATGGAAAGTACACCTCAAAACCCACCCTCCATTCTCATTCCCCACATGGAATTAGCGATTAATATCCTAGCCAACTACTGTAATAATATTAAATTGAGTGACCTCGGTAGAAAAGGCTTTCTAAAGTTCTCTAAAAAGGAAAGGACAAATATGGGAATTCTCAAAGATGTTACTGATCAGATGAACCTATCAATTCCTTTTTTAGAGGATTATTTTGATCAGTGGGAAAAAAATTATCTAAAAAAGAAAAACATAAAGAAAACTGATCCCCTTACAAAGTTTCTATGAATTAAGATACCCATGTTCCCCCAAGGAGAAAATCTGTTTTGAATGAGTCGATTCCCATAAAGAATTTTGCATTCAAAAAGAATTTGAAAGGGATAATCCCACCAGTTAATTACTTAACACACAATCTCTATTCCTATCCTGCTAAATTCATTCCGCATGTACCTTATTATGTCATATCTGAATTCCTGAAAAATAATAATGCTGTTGTATTAGATCCATTTGCTGGAAGTAGTTCAACTGCAGTTGAAGCATTATGCTTAGGCCATAATTGTATTTGTATTGATATTAACCCGCTAACAGATTTTCTTACAAAAATTAAAACTCAACCCATCACCTTTAATCTGGTTCAAAAAATCCCTATGAAATTAGATAGCTTTTTAGGTGGAAATAATGGCAACTTAGTAAGTTCAAAAAGTAAAAAGATCAATTTAGCAAAATTCATAGAAAAAATGAGAAAAAACAAAGAAAATTTCTATCCTAAATGGAAGAACATCGATCATTGGTATCCCGAGGAGTTTAAACACATAGTTGCAAATATATGGGGTTTCATTTATTCTGTTGAAGACAGATATTCAGAAGATTTTGTGAATTTAATAAAATTGACTGCTTTATATGTTTCTCGTTACTTATCGTATGGAGCACGAGATGTACCTAAGTTATTTAGATCTAAGCGGAGAATAAAACAAGTTGAAGCACTCCGTACGAAAGTAAGAGCGAATCCAGATATTCCATACAATGTTTTTCGTGAAACACTGCTCAAATTCTTTACTCAAATGAAACAATTAACAAAAATTCTTGAAAAAAAGAATATTTTCCCTGATCACGAAGATGAAATTACTCTCAATAATATTCGTAGCAATGAGACTAATAAAAGGAAAATCATCAGTTTGGGTAATACAGATGTTTCATCCTATAAATTTCCTATCGATGAAGAATTTATTGATTTAATTATAACTTCTCCTCCATATATTTATGCTCAAGAGTACATCAGATCAACAAAGTTGGATCTCTATTGGATGAACCTAGTTGATGATGCCCATGTAAGAGAACTAACAAAAAAGGAATTAGGTACTAAAAAAGATGCTGATATCGACTCAATCAAGAATAAATTGAAAAGCATTAATTCATTTAACTCAACTGCTAACATTCTTGAAAAAAGAGAGAGAAAAAAGTATGGAAAAAATGAGAAATATACCTTACAAACATATAATTATTTTTATGACATGCATTCGATAATTGAAAAGGTTTGTAGATACCTAAAGAAAAATGGAGTATTTGGGTTATTTATAGGAAACCCAACAGTCTTAGGACATCAGGTTCCTTGTCATAAAATTTTTTCTGAATTTTTCTTAGATTTGGGATTAGACATCATAGAATTTGGATATGACGAAATAGTCTCACCTCGTCTATTGAAAGGCAGGCAAAATTTATCACCAGACGGTATGAAAGCTGAATGGTTGATTATTGCTCAGAAATAGTGTTAATGGCCGATTGAACATAAGATAATTACGTTAGAATATTTTTATCTATATTAGGATTCTTTCTGTTCAAGATGTGATCAAATTATTTTCTACAGCAAACGATAACCGTTTTTGAAACAATATTGTCACTAAAAACGAACAGAAGATTAATAGAAACATAAATACAAACCCACCGATTGGTGATTGAAAAAGATCCAATAAAGCACCAAATATTGTTGGAGAAATAGAACTTACCACTAATCCCAACGAAAAAACAATTGAATAGAAAAACGTTCTATATTCTTGAGGTACTATATCACTCATCACGGCTTGAAGCGTTCCCCCAGCAAGATAAAAACAAATGGCAAAAAACGAGAATCCAAGAAGGATCGCCCAAATCTCTGGGAAATTTTCTGTTAGAAGAATAAGGCTCAAGATTGCAATGCTAGTTCCAACAGCAGAAACCAAGATAATCCTTACTCTTCCATAAGAACCAGATTTATCGCTGATATAAGCTCCATAGACATCGGTTCCAGAACCTAGTAATAAAATGAAACTGGTCATAACTCCAGCTTCAAAGTAGCCAACTCCATAAAAATCTCGCAATAAAGTAACTGTGAAGTAACTGATTAAACGATAAACACCGCCACGGAGAGAGCTAATAATCAATAAAATACCCAATGTTATTAAAATCCAATTTTTAAAATCCGATCTTGAAATATTATTTGCCAGATTCTCCTGAACTTTAAGGTTATTTTTCTGTATGAGGGATAGATACTGGGGGATCAATTTTTTCAGAACTACCCAGCTAATCATAAGAATCAGGAAAACAAGACAACCAAGACCAAACAACGAAAAAACTTGCCTCCAATCGTCACTTAGTACAAATACAGCAAGCCCAAGTGTTCCAAGAGGAGCAAGAGCTGTGCCGATAACGCCAGCTGCATGATTCACAGCCATAGCCTTTCCTCTATTTTGTCCCGTAAAAGAATTTGCTGCAACTCCTAGGCCTACTGGATGAAAGGTAGTGCAACCGAGTCCCAATAGCACATTTCCGAGGAGTAATTGAAAGAAATCAGTAGAGACAGCTATCATGAAACTAGAAAGAGCAAATAGGAAAATTCCCAGCAATACAATAATAAAACCTAATCGAGCGTTTTTCCCCAAATAACCAACCAAAGGTGAGGTTATTGCCATAATTAAGATAGGTAAGGATCCAAGAATTCCCATTTCTAAATAACTCATGGAAATTTCTTGAGAAATAAGGATCAACATGGCTGGGAAAGCGTAAAGTTCAACGTGATGGATGAAATGAGCTAGTGACATGAATGAAAGTAGCTGCAACCGGACTGATGACATGAATAAACGTAGATGAAATCAAACTAAATATTTTGTTTAAACATTATTTCTAAGTATTAATAGAATTCAATGGAAAAATTAGCGAAAATTGAAGCCCTTCTTTGGGTAAAATGTTGTTAATAGTTACTTTTCCATCAATTTCTCTAAGCAACACGTCCGCGAGGTAAATATCCATTAAAAATTGTGATTTTTCAGGTGATTCTGGGATTTCAAAAAAGGTTTTCCCATCATCCGTAATATTAAGCTGCATTTGGTTATTTGAGGTTAATCTTATATCCATTGTAATGTTCTTAGATGATCTCACAAGAGAATTTCGTACAATTTGTTCAATAGCGATCATTAAGATTCTAGGACATTTATAGAGGTTCGGTTGTTCCAGTTGTAAGTTGAACTTAATTAGACAACCTTTTGAAGAAACGAGGGGTTTTAATAACGCATTCAAATCGCCAAGAAATTTTGGAACAGAAACTAGTAGAAGAGGAAACTCAAGGATTGGTTTTAAACCCTCTAATTCATAAATTTGGCGATTAAGCTGGATTGCTTTCCCGACAATTTGAGTTA
>CAZALJ010000038.1:0-10722 GCA_964485715.1 uncultured archaeon | reverse complement strand
TTTATCTACAACCTTATTGATGCCCCTGGGCATAGTGATTTCATTAAAAACATGATAACAGGAGCCTCACAAGCAGATGCCGCGATCTTAGTGGTGTCAGCAAGAAAAGGAGAATATGAGGATGGAGTAAAGAGAACTGGGACAGCCTCGGGAAAATATGCAACCGTAATTGGAATGACCACTGAACATATGCTTCTTCTTACTTCATTAGGTGTAACAAATGTTGTTGTTGCGATTAATAAAATGGATGCCGTAGATTATGGTCAAGAGCGATATGAGGAAATCAAAGAATCGATTCACGGTATTTTTACCACACTTATGAAGGTACTTCAAGTAGATGATAGTGAAAAACGACTTGAAGCTATCAAATATGTCCCAACAAGTGGATTAGTAGGGGTGAACGTCCTTTCAAAAGATGCAACACTAAAAAACCTTGAAGGACATATTTCAGCAGCAAAGGCTGGGAATGGAGACCCAAAATTCATTGAATCATTAGAGAAGGAGACAGAAGATATTAAGGCCGGATTTGAGGCGTTATCTTGGTACGACGGACCGTCTCTACTCGAAGCTCTTGACTTACTGGAATCTCCTGCAGTTCGTAAAGAAATGTTAGCGAAACAACCGATTCGAATTCCAGTTCAATCAACCCTAAAAATAGGTAGTGTGGGTACCGTTCTTACTGGTCGAATTTCGAGTGGGGTTTTAAAACCAAACTCGGAGGTTGTCATTTCTCCCACAAAACAGAGTATCGAACCTCTCTCCATCTCTGTAAAAACTATTGAAGAATTCCATAAAGCTATCCCGCAAGCTTTACCAGGTGATAATATCGGTTTTAATATAAAAGCAAAGAATATTGGTGCACAGGACATTATGCGAGGAGCTGTTGTTAGTGATCCTAAAAACCCTGCAAAGGCCCTAAGACCTAATGTCGATGGATTTTTATCATATGTCCTTGTTATACGTGGATTAGGTAAGAAAGGAAAGAAGAAAGGGGAACCAGCTTGGGGAATCCATGAAAACTATTCACCCGTGGTTCACTGTGGCACAGCTCAAGTTGCCTGTCGTGTAACCAAAGTTCAAGAAAAAGAACAACTCTTGCCAGATGAAAGGGGGATGATCTGGATGACTCCGTTGAGTCCCCTAGTAGTCGAACCTTTTGAAACATCTCCTTCACTTGGACGTTTCGCGCTGCGAGATTCTGGGAAAACCGTTGCCGTGGGAGTGGTTCAAAAGATTGAGTTAGGCAAATATGACTCCTAACTTGCCTCTCTACTTTCTTTTTTATTAACGAGGCTTTCTTTTTTTTATAAAAAAAGCAGCCTAGAACTGGCGGTTTATTTTTATGGTTGATAAAAAACCAACTATTTCTCTCATATGGATTGGACATGTAGATCATGGAAAATCAACAACATTAGGCCATTTATTATCCCAAATAGGAGCTATTGATCCTCGAAGAATGGAAAAACTGAAGGAAGAAGCTGTACAACATCAGATGGAATCATGGCAGTGGGCGTATATTCTTGATACATTACCAGAGGAAAAACAGCGAGGAATCACCGCAGACATTGCATTCTATCCATTTAAAACTAAAAAAAGAAATTTCATGCTTATCGATGCACCTGGACATCGTGATTTTGTGAAAAATATGATTAGAGGTGCAGCACTGGCTGATGCTTGTGTATTAGTTATTAGTGCTGTTCCAAATGACCTTAAATCTGGATTAAAAAGTGGTGATTACCAAAACCCAGGAGGGCAGACTAGGGAACATGCAGTTTTGGCATCAGTTTTAGGAATTGACCAACTAATTGTAGCAATTAACAAAATGGATCTAGTTAGTTTTCAGGAAGAATATTTTCAACAGGCTATAGACCGTATCAAGGCGTTACTTCAAGAAATTCAATCACCTTGGACCAAAAAACTTAATGACATTCCCTTCATCCCCATTAGCGGATTCCTGGGGGATAATTTAACACACTCTTCTGATAACCTAAAGTGGTACTCAGGACCTACCTTAATTGAAGCTTTAAATACATTACAGGGTCCTATATCCAAGGAAAAGTTATCAATGAGATTTATAACCTACGATTTGGATGAACGTCATGGTTTTGGTACTTTATTATTAGGAAAAGTCTTAGGATCACCACTGAGGGTAAAAGATTCAGTAATGGTTCTACCACTAGGTAGTATATCCGAGGTGAAAGAAGCTTGGATACAAGATACCAAAACATCTAGTATCGGGCCTGGCAGCCATGGATCAGTTCTTTTACGAGATGTGGATAAAAATACATTAGAAGAAGGGATTGTACTAGCCCATGAACAATCAGATTTTCGTTTTGCCTCTCTTATTCGCGCTAGGTTATTAATTCTCGAGGGATCTTTCGTTCCAGGTTCTTCTGTAATTCTTCATTGTGGTACTTCTTATACAACATCTCATATTTCAAAAATTACGAAGATCTTAAGGATGAATCCAAAACAAAAGAAAATATCGCGAGATTTTGAAGGACGCATAAATATCGCCTTTAAAGGTGAATTAATTGAAGTAGAGCTGATCCTAGATTCTACGATAGTCGTTGAAAATTTCTCTGATTTTCCCGAGTTAGGTAGGATAATACTACGACATTCTGGGCAGACTATCGCCGTTGGTATCGTTCACGAAATATTAAAAGAGAGTTAAAGGGTATATACTTTTAGAATACTATCTAAACGAATAAAAAATTATTTTCCTTTTAAAAATAGTAATCGTTTTCATTTCGAAGAAACAAACTTTATAAGACCTTAACGAGCACTTAAAGCAACACGTTCGATATCCTGCTTTCTTTTAATTGCATTAGAACTAGGATTATTAGTTGATGCTAAAATAAGTTGTTCTGCAAGGATTTCCTCAAAGGTCCGCACATTATTGAAAGATGATTTCCGAACTGATTGAGCCAATAAGCGTAGCGCAACATCGACCCGGCGTTGAGGAGCGCTATCCACCGCTGTATGATAGACAATGCCACCATATGAGATACGAGTAGTTTCTTCTCTTGGTGCGCAATTTACAATAGCATCGACAAGAACTTGAATTGGGTTATTACCTGTTTTTAACTCAATTATTTGTAGAGCAGATTTCACAACATTGAGAGCTAATAACTTTTTCCCTGTATTCTTTCCAGGGCTCATTAATTTATTTGCTAAGCGTTCAATAATGTGAACATACGATTTATGAAATCGTTTGTGTTCATGACGCCCAGCGCTATGAGGAACAAGTCTTTCAGTTAAATTAATGTAACGAACAAGACTAATATCTTTAACTTCAATCTCTTTGCAATCCCATAAACCAAATATCTTCATTTCTTCAGAAACAACCATTTTTGTCTTCCTTCAGGTCTTATGTCCTTAATTCGATTTCTACAAAAATAGAGCGAGAAACATTCAATCTAATAATCTGACGCATCGTTCTATCATCTGCATCAATGTCTATCAAACGTTTATGGATTCGTAGTTCATAATCTTCCCATGTTGCAGTACCTTGCCCACTTGGTGACTTCCTTACTGGTAATTTTAACTTTTTTGTTGGTAAAGGAATGGGCCCTCGCATCTTCACTCCAGATTTTTCTGCAATTCTTTTCATTTCATTGCAAATTCCATCAAGTTGTCCAACATCGGTGCTCATCAACCTAATTCGCGCTACGGATACCAAAATTAGATTCACCTATTTGTTTTTACAATTCTTTCTGTTAAATTACTCAAATGGGGAGAAAAATTTGGAGTTATAAGGATTGTTGGTTTTTAGTGAACTACCGTTACCTGAAGGACACAGCATCTTTCTGCGAGTCCTTTGAACTTCTCAAAATCATATTAGAGAGAATATTAGTTTTACTTCAGTTTCTCATTGATAATAGAGTTTCCTTACTGGAATTAAAAGAACGCCAGGGGAGGGATTCGAACCCTCGCGTACAAAAAGTACACTGGCTTTCTGGCAGAGCATTATATTTCTTTCATGACTCAAGGCCAGCGCCGTACTGCAGGGAAATGGGAAATCGTTAACCCGTCCGCTTGGCTTTCGAATTGTAATACCTTAGGAGAGTTTAAAGC
Organism: uncultured archaeon; assembly: GCA_964485715.1. Lineage (GTDB taxonomy): Archaea > Asgardarchaeota > Heimdallarchaeia > Hodarchaeales > Hodarchaeaceae > Hodarchaeum. Next base: position 6,645 of record CAZALJ010000038.1, on the reverse strand, counting down.
TGAAGATATGTACAAAACCCCGGCAAAACGGATGGTCAATAATTCATAAACCAACTTTAAAGTCATACATTACAATAGTTCCGCTAGCTGCGACAACAGTGAGTATTATACCTAAGAGTAAGAGTGTAATCGAGGTTCTGATATCATATGCAAAACGAGTTGAATAGCGGACTAAATAAAGACCTCCTGCTCCTATTCCAAAAAATAGGCCAGCTATAAGAGATTCGACCAAGAACTGTTCGCTCGACGATTTGAAAACTGGAACAAGTTGAGTAGCAGTTTGTCCCATTGGTAGTGGTTGTTCTGTAACATCATAAATTCCACCAGCTAAAAGGAATATAGTTACAATGAGAATGAAGGCCAAAATATATTTATGAGGCGCTTCATAAGGAAGTTCAATATCAGGAACTCTAAAATCTATTACAGGTTTTTTAAGACCAGGAATCCATGGTAGTCGGGGTGAATTCTCCTTATTTCTTTCAGGTTGCTTTTTCGACATATAAATGACCTTTAATGTGTGTTCATCATTAGATATTTAAATTGATAATCCTTTTGAATACTAAGATTTATCGACATTAAATTTGAACGCCTTTTTTGTCTGTGTTTCTTGGAATGTAACTGTAGGGGACAATACAATTTATTGATGTTCGGGAGGGGGAGCAATGAATTAAACTTAATTTCCTTTCGAAATCAAATGATAGAGAGATAGCTAATCAGTATTCCGAGCCCTCAAGACTCTCGGATTTTTTTCTTATTTAAAATGTTTTCAAAGTCAATAAGAGCCATTCCTTCTAAATCTGAAATTTTAACCAGAGTTAAAAGCGAAGTTTTCTTATGAGATTTAATATTCTCAATGTCGTCATCATCTTCCATAAACCAAATCGCTTTTTTATGCAGAAATTTTGAAAGACTATTGATTAACAAAAGCCGATCAGAATCTTTTTCATCATTTGATGATGTTACACCTGTGATCATTGGATATGTAACATCCTCTCGCTTATTAGAAGAATCTTGATCTGTATTTGGTTCGGAAAGACCATCAAAGGGTTCAGATTTAAACCAAAGAACATCAAAATCCTTATCCACTAAGTAACTTGTGATTTCCTTTTGTAATTGCGATCGGGGTTGTTTGTAACTTTTTAATGTATGTTGACAAATGTTGTTAAATTGAGTCTCTAAAATATCTAAAGGAACATCCAGATTGTCACCTAGAATGTTGCTTAGGATTCTAAAATACTTGATTTTGGGAAAACTCTCACCTTTTTCATATTTGTAAAGTGATTGTCGTGAAATTCCTACTTTCTTTGCGAGAATTGTCATATCTAGATGTAATTGTTTTCTTCGCGCTTTAAATTTTTCTTTAGAAAGATTGACAAAAATTCCTCCCCGATGTGCAAACTTTGAGATTTTTACTGAGTTTAAACCTTTTTCATACTGAAGAAACATATGTAATGTTTTTAATGAGATTGCAGAAACATTATGTCTCCGATACAAAGTTGCTTTCCCGATATTTTTTCCAGCTGCGGAATGAGCTACCAACAAAGGAAATCCTGAGATAAGCTTTGAAATTAACTGTAAATCGATTGAGGTTTGTTTTTTAAATAGATCTAGGTCGACTAGCACCTTTGTAATAATTCGTTGCGGCCTTGAGCCTAAACCTGTCAAATTATTTTTTTTAGCAATGAAATCAAAGGCATTAGATTTGATATTTTCATTCCAAAGAGAATAACCAGCTCTTTGAAATTCATTTTTTGATTGATAAACCAACTTATCTTTTTTGATAGTCTCCTGGATTGGCATTAGTAATTCCAAAAGTATTTCTACATTGATTTAACATTGAAAATGTTGGACCAGCCGAGACTCGAACTCGGGGTTTGCGGTCATCCAAGGGTAACCCCCTGGGAACTCCGCCTTGCGAAGACGGCGTGATACCAGCTTCACCACTGGCCCAATTTTTTGAAATAATAAGGTTACTTTTTTGGAGGAAGGATTATAACGTTGCACTTTTACCTCAGTTTAGTTTTTATTATTCAGTCTTTTAAACGATTCTAAAAGATTTTCTTGTGTCTTAATTTGTTATGAAAAAGGCATTTTAGATAGATAGAAACAATCAAATGGTAGACAATTTAGGAAAGTATCGAAATTATTCTCATCAGAAGTTAAAAAGAAAAACTTCTCGCTATTCGTTTGTTGTTCAAACCATAAAGATTCTTATGAATAATTAAATATAAAAAAGGGTAAATAGATGGTGCTTTGCTAACCAAACAAAGAAGATAAACCGAGATCGTCACCCTCTTCTTCTTCTTCCTCTTCTTCTTCTTCTGTTTTTGATCTATCTTTTACATCTTTGGTAGACTCAGATATGCTCGAGGCCCCTGGGACTGTAGCTGTCATCAGCGAGACCCCTTTGATAGCCTCCTCAATGTCTATTGATGCTAGTGTCGCAACAAGAGCCTTAATTTTTGATTCGTCTGGTTTTCCACCAGCAGCTTTTATTATTGCTTCAATTCCTTTTTCTGTAACTTTTTTACCTGTAGAGTGTAGTACCAAAGCAGCATGGAGATATTGCAATTGCAGTCACTTCCTCAAATATTAAAAAAATTTTTCATTTTTTACAAAGCATCGATGGATTCTAACGATATTAACAGCTTTTTTTATTTCATTGGTAGATAATAATATTAGTTAGGGCAGTCTATCTTCTGTTTCAAGCATTTTTTACAGTAGGTTTATCTATTTAACTGAACTTACCAGAAATCCTATTTCTTCAGATAGGAGGTTAATGGTGATGAATCTCAGACATTTGTAGCGCTAAATATCAACTATAACGACTATAAAGAGATAATTGAGTAAGAAAAGGAACTTTTTATTTAAATAAAGGAGTTTAGAGCACTTAAATGTTTGGTAAGCTCTGTTTTTGTTAGGGATGAAACTAGAATGGATTCTGATTGAAAGGCGTAGAAAGGTAAAAAGAAAGCCCACTCTCCGCAGGTTGAGAAAAATAAGACGAATAGGTAATGATTTTACAATTTAATATTTATTTTTTGAATTAAAAAGAATAGGTGATTATTAAACCAAATAATACTATAAACAGTAATTCCTCAATCCTTATCAAGACCAGTTTCTAATTTCGCAGTTGTTTTTCATACCAATTATCACTTTGCATTATCAACCAGATTTCCTGAAACAAATACGGAGATAGAGGACAGTCTTCCTGATTTTTCTTAGAAAAGAAGAATGTGGGGACGGCCGGATTTGAACCGGCGATTTTCGGACACCTTGCTTTGAGCAGAGGTGACACCGAGTTTCCTCATTATTCCAGAACTTCATCATGAGTTTCAGTTAACCCAGTGGAGTTCACAGGGGGTTCTGGAGCCCGGCGCGATACTTGTCCGGTCTCGCTAGAAGATAGCAAGGCCACTAGCTTCGCTACGTCCCCAATAGGTGTTAAATAGTTTTTTAATCCCTAGGAAAAGGTAGAAGGTATTCCCTTTTAATAATTTTCGAACATTCAGGGTGATCTGCCTTCATCTAAAGAACACGGCTTCCTACAAGTCTGGAGAACCTATAGCTAAAGTAGGATAGGAAATTCTCTTTTTATCCTTGGTAGTCTGTTGCAGATTACCAACAATGCCAATTATAGCAAAAAATTGCTGATAGCTTGCCTATAGAGCATAGTGTGAGAGGAATCAGTCCACAATATTGAATATCGAGTTACAGTCTCAATTGAACATCGAACCTTAATTTTCACAAGAAATATTATAGAGAAAGAGGCATAGATTGATTTTTATGCCCACAAAAAGGACAAATCTTGGTAGAGTCTCGCTCGTCAATTAAATTACTCTTTTACCTGGTTTGCGCTCTTTTTAGGCTCGTAAGTCGACAAAACAATTCAGATGGTTAGTATTGTGAATTCCCGATTGACCCCTTTTGACTAATTCAGGTTAAAAGCAGTTAATATTCAGAAAATCAATGAAAAGTCGTTGAGAGAGATCGTGTGGGGACTTCAAGTTGAAAAACCATGATAAAAAGTCAAAACAATGAGGTGCTACTGTTAAAATAGCTGTATCATGAGACAAAACTACTTCTTCAATTTGGTTTTTCAAACTCCAATCGACAGCTTTATGGATCTTACATGAACCTGATATACCAAACTCTTGAAATAATGTTGAAAATAATCTAGCATGATTTCTACTGGAGCTTCTTTGTTTATCGAAGTAAAAATAAATGTTATTTGGTTTTAGTTTTGTTAATGACCTAAAATACGGAGATAAAAGCTCACGATCAATCTGTAAATCTCTTTTAGTATGCAAAGACGAAAATATGTCTCTTAACACACCATCTCGACAAATTATAACTGGATCGTGGTTCATGAGTGAAAAAAACGTAATTAATTGATTGTAGGTATCAATGTGAAGGTCTCTTCCTTTTAATGAATCAGGATCCTCCAGTAAATTATTCCTGATTGTCTGAACTAAGCTTAATGGAAGAGCTGCACGATTCAAGACGTTACGAAATTTGCTATTGAGAGTATAATGATTCGCCACGAATGTAAGAGCACTTTTCTTAGGATAATTACGATCTAGTAAGAAAATCAAATCACAATATGCTTGGTTTAGCACTTCATTTCCCTGAATAAATGCGTTATAATGGGACATTTAATCCACCAAAAATAGAAAATTGTTGAGAAACTTGATTAGCTTGAGTGTCGCAAGAAATCGATGGGAAATGGTATTTTTCTTAAGACCGAGTTCACCATATGTAAGTAGACCATTACTATCAGGAATAAAAATAGGGTCATATCCCCATCCTGTTTCAGAAATATTTCGTGATATTTTGCCTTTCACCCGCTCTGTGAAAGTTTCAATCTTATTCTCAATTTTTAAGGCAATACTTGATTGAAAATGAGCTTCACGATCATTTATTTTTTGCATTAGAGTTAGAATCCCCTTTAATCTGATTGTTTTGAAAATATAAGATGAATAGGGGCCTGGAAAACCATTCAATTGTTTTATAAAGAGACCTGAATCTTCCACAAATATAGGGTTGTTTTCAACAATTCTAGCACATTTTTTAAGTGAAAAAATCGCGATTTCTTCTAAATCTGATGATTGGATTTCTACTAAGGATGTTTGTAAAAATTTTAGTTGAATTAATGTATGCTGCTTAAATATTGTATTAATCTCATGATATTTGTGTAGATTACTTGTAGCAAAGAATACTTTTGGTGTTCTAGTTGAATCAAACATAGATGACTAATATTAAGAAAGGTGAAATAAGATTTATGAATCAAACAAATTCTTCCTTAACTGATTGCTATTAGAAGTTAAACCTTATAGTACTTAGCAAAGTAGGCTTTGGAATTATTATTCTCGGTGAAGAAGTAAATGGCGCGAATGCACGCAAGACGAAAAGGGAAAAGCGGATCTACTCGACCGATATGGAGGAAAACACCAGATTGGGTTCCCTATTCTTCTGATGAAATTGAAAACTTAGTGATAGAAAAAGCCAAAGAAGGTGTGGGATCCGCTCAGATAGGGTTGATTCTCAGAGATGCGTATGCAATCCCAAGTGTTAAGAAGATCAGCGGGAAATCAATCACAAAAATCATGAATGAAAATGATATAGGTTCGAAAATGCCCGAGGATTTTCTGAATCTTGTTCGCCGCGCATGGAATCTACGCAAACATCTTGAAAGTGGTAATAAGAAAGATAAACACTCAAGACGCGGGCTTCAACTTATTGAGTCGAAGATAAGGCGTTTAGTCAAATATTATCGGAAAAAAGGTATTCTTGAACCAGATTTTAAGTATGAACCATCAAAAGCGACACTTTATCTAAGATAGGTTAATTTTTACCATTCAAATTTATATATAACACATCAACCGTTGGATCAAATTAAAACATTCTTATAGATAAAAAAGTTTCAAAAAATATAAGAGAGAATGAGTAGATAGATTGGATCAATAATACCATTAAAAACTGAACGAAGGTTCTCCCGTGTCAGAACAAGATATCGAAGCACTTCTTCTAAAGATCTCTAATATCGAGGCCTCAGCTCGAGACATCAAGCAACAAAGGGAAGGATTTAACCGTAAAGTCACCTCAATCGCTAACGAAAGGAACCTGTTGAATGAACAGGTAAAGGAGCTCATTAGAACCGCGAAAGAAGAGCGAGAAAAGCGTGACAATTGTAATGAAGCGATTTCAAAAATCAAAGAGAAAAAATTGCTTCTAATAAAAGAAATTGAAGGATTTGAGGAACAAGCTAAGAGATTAGATCAACAATTAAACGGAATTCAAGAGAAAAAAGCTCAATCAAAACGACGATCAGAACTTTCAGCCAAAAAACTTCGTCATAGCATTCAAGAGCTAGAATGGAAGATTCAAACAACTTCTAATCTCTCAATTACGGAGGAGAGAGAGATTGTAGAGCAAGTAGCTCGACTAGAGCAGAAATTTCGTGAAGTCCGTGAGACAGATGTCGTTACTCGTGACATTAGGACAATTATAAGTCGAATTAATGTGTTGAAAGGTAGAATTAGAGGACTCGAAAATGAACTTCGCTCCCAAGCTCGTGAAAGTAGGTTTCACCATAAAACAATGATTCAAGCATTTAAAAACGCTGATTTTTTACGAAAACAAGCG
>CAZALJ010000037.1:0-10724 GCA_964485715.1 uncultured archaeon | reverse complement strand
GGCGCCTCCCTCTTTCTCCTTAGGATCAGGGCTAGAGCCATTCCCGCTATGAAACTTTTCTTTCTGGAATCCCTTCGATTGCCTCACTGGGCACACCCTTTTCAATATTTGTATAGAATATTTTTCCTAAATCAGTGAATTCGAAAGCTATGGTCTTTGACCACTTTCGGAAAGTCTTTTGGGCTTTTTCCGTTTTAAAATTCTCCAGTATCTTATTTATTGCATCAATTGCTTCCTGTTCCGACATTATTACTCACACGAGCACATTGGTTAAGCAAGATTCGATTTTTCAACCATATCTAAAAGGATTTTCTTTATTCCATTAGATATCCATAACAAAATCTTCTAATCCTAATTCTTTCAAATGGTTACTATCAGGAGTAGTAGTATTTAGATCCCACTTCAGAGCAGTAAGAAACTCCCTGAGAATTTTATCTTCTTCCTCAACTAAAGATACGTCTTGATTGGATCCATCCTCCGATTTTTCCATAATTCTTCGAGGTAACTCATAATCTAACGGATTAATCCCTTCTCGAAGATTAAATAGGAGTTTTAACGTTAGAGTCCTTTCTCCTATATTGGTAAAATCATCTATAGATAAATTCAATCCCGTTACTAAGTTAACGAATTCGCAGGTTGGAAAATTTCCTGTTACTAGTCCAAATTGACATAATCCAATGTCTTTTAAAAATTTCATTCTGAAATGAATGAGACTCAATGGTCACAGTGGTCGTTGATAGGTCTACTAGACCTACATGAATAAAATGACTGAAATTTGATTTCAAGTTTTCACCTGACTTAGAAAATAATATGGAAAAATTGCAGTTAGTTCATGATTAAATAGATAAAAGAAAATTTTTCTTTAAAAATTAGTAAATCTTCTGAAATAATACGCTTTCTAACAATACTTGATGGATAGGAAGAGCAACTAATGCGATCACTTAATGAAATGGAGAAATTTGTTAAAAATAATCTAAATAATGCTCTCGAAGATCTGTACAAGCTTATAAGAATACCTACAGTAACTGCAAAAGGAGGAGAATATTCTTCAGAAGTTCTAGAAGAGCTTAATAGGATTTTCAGCGAAATCGGCTTTGAGCACATAATTACTGAAACTAAAGGACAACCCGTTTTTACAGCAAGTTTAGATAATAATAAACCCCAAACCTTGCTTTTTTATGACCATTATGATGTACAACCTGCGGAGCCGTTTGACCAATGGATAAGTCCTCCATTTGATCCAGAAATAAGAGAAGGAAAGATATACGGGCGAGGTGTGGCTGATAATAAAGGTAATATAATTGCTAGAGTTTATGCGGTAAAAATGATCCAAGAGTTACGTGGGGAGCTTCCTGTGAATGTGAAGTTTGTTATAGAAGGAGAGGAAGAAGTTTCAAGTCCGAATTTAAAGGAGTTTGTTGAGAGTCACCAAGATTTTTTATTCACAAACCAAGCTTATTGTATATGGGAGTTCGGGGGTAAAGATGCTTCAGGGATACAAGAGATGTGGGCAGGGGTGAAGGGTATCTGTTATATTCAAGTTAAAACAACAGGACCAAAAAAAGACTTACATTCTGCCTTTGGTGCAATAATAGAGAACCCTGCAAACCATTTGGTTGCAGCTCTAGCATCTTTAAGAGATGATCAAACTGATGAAATTCTTATTGAAAACTATTATGACCCTGTCATTGTTCCTTCCAACGAAGTACTACAAGCTATTACAAAAATTGAGACGGTATTTGATGAAGACAAACAGAAGGCACAATGGGGAGTAAAAAAGTTTTTAAAGGGGTTGCAGGGTGAGAAATTGCTCAAGAAATATTATTTAAGCCCAACTTGTACCATCTGTGGAATCTGGTCAGGTTGGCAAGGTGTAGGAGGAAAAACAGTGCTGCCAGCTGAGGCTCACGCCAAGTTAGACTTCAGATTGGTTCCTAATCAAACACCAAATGATATTATTCAAAAACTGCGTAATCACTTCAAAAAGAATAACTTCAATGTTGAAATTGAGTGGTTTGAGGGGTATCCTCCAGCTTTTACCTTATTATCGGATCCATTCGTCCAAGTGGTCAAAGAAACAATGGTTGAAGTTTATGGTCATGATCCTATTATCCACCCATGGAGTCCTGCATCAGGTCCATTATATCTATTTGCTGACCACATACCAGTACTTTCGATAGGGGTAGCTAATGCAGGGAGTAATGGCCATGCTCCCAATGAGAATATCGAAATTGAAGACTTTAAACGAGGTCAAATTTGCATTGCTAAATTAATGGAAAAAATCGCTGGATCTTAAAGGTTTAAAGTCTACGTTCTACAAAATTATAACCAATAGTGAAAAAAAATGATTCATGCTGCTGATGGTCTCTTAACAAACAAAAATGGAAAAATTATCCTTATTCAACGTAAGAGCGATACTTTTTACGGATTTTGGGCAATACCTGGCGGGATGGTTAAAATCGATGAAACAGTTGAAGAAGCTTTAATTCGAGAAATGAAAGAGGAAGTTGGAGTAAAAGTAAGACCTAAGGCGATTTTGGGAGTTTTCTCTGACCCCCAACGTGATCCAAGAGAAAGAGTAATAACAACTGTTTTTATTTGTGATTATGAAGGTAATCCAAAGGCAGGGTCGGATGCAGGGAATATAAGTTTGTGCACAGTTGAAGAAGCGCTTAAATTAAATCTTGCTTTTGATCACAACTTTATACTGCAATGTTATCAACGCTGGCTCGAACATGAAGGTACTTATTGGTCTAAAAAAACTGTATAACATTAATTGACAGATAACCATTTCAATGATCTTACTCAACAAACTTAGACCAAATAAGAAGGATTTTGTTATCTTAATTGCTCCTTGTACCTTTTTTGCAGTAGTAATCTACCAGTGCTTTCATTGCTCGTGCGGTCATTGATGGCCATTTGAAGACTGCAATACCATTGTTTTGAAGATACTTTACTGCTTCATCAGCGGTATCTAGACAACTTATCAGTACTGGTATTCTGTTCTTATGAACCCAATTGACGAAATTCTCTAAATTTTGATTTAGTACGGTTTCCATTACCGTTGCTGGAAGCATTTCCATAAATTCGTTGTTTCCAAAATTGAACATGCGTTCCATCATGTTACCTCCAAATACACCATAAAATAAAAGTATATCAACCTCATTTGATTCCCAAATGAGACGCGGTACCTCATCGTAAAATAAATTCATGTTCATATCAAAAGTGAGATCAATTGGATTATTAGCAGAAGCAGTTGAACGAACAATTTTTCTAATTTTACTCTGCAGATCGGATGAGAAAGAAGGCACAGGTAAGCCGTATCGCTCGCAACTGTCCGCAAAAGTAACTGCTGGTCCCCCAGAATTTGTTATAAGACCAACTCTATCACCTTTAGGAGGATAGGTTAACGAAAACGCATGAGCAAATTCATAAAGTTCCTCCATTGTATTTGCACGAATTGCTCCTGTTTGTTTGAAAATGGTTTCATACACAGAGGATTTCCCCCCTAAAGAAGCAGTGTGTGACATTCCCGCTCTTGATCCTGCTTTCGTTCCCCCAACATAATGTACAATAACTGGTTTTTTTTGAGTAATTTCATGAAGTACTTTTACAAACCGACGTCCTTCACGCTTCACTCCTTCAATGTAAACACCTACAACTTTTGTATCAGGATCATCACGAAAATATTCCATACAATCTGTGACGTTAACATTGGCTTCATTACCAACAGATATTGCTTTTCCAAGCCTTAAACCTCTTCTCTCCATCCAAATCAGGATTTGGGAAATCCATGATCCCGATTGACTTACGAGGGAGATATTACCTTCTTGACCTGAGGGTAATTCGAAAGGAAACCAAGTACAATTAAAAATACCTTTCTGACTATGAAGATTTATTATTCCAATACAGTTTGGACCTATGAAGCGCATTCCATATCGTTCTGCTATTTTATTTAATTCTGCTTGATGTTTTAATTCACCCACTTCACTAAATCCTGCAGATACTATAATCACGTAAGGAATTCCAAATTGACCTGCTTTTTCTAAATAATCATTCACAAGGTGAGTTGGTAGGACAATTATAAGGAGATCAGGAACTTCAGGTAGTTCTTCCAGTTTTTTGAATGCTGTAAAACCTAAAATTGATTCTTCAGTAGGATGAACTGGATAGATTCTCCCTCTGAAACGAGTGCGCAAAACGTATAGTTGTCCAGTACCCATGGTTGTGAAGTTATTGCTTGCACCAAGAAAAGCAACCGATCTCGGATTCATTAGTTTCTCTAAAAAATGTGTCATAATTTCGTCTTAATTGATGTCAAAGGCTTTTCTTAAAAATTTTCGGTATTATGTGACTATTTAACTACATTGAGGCTTTAATAAGGTTGAATCGATTTTCCATAAAGAAAAATTCCATGATAGGGTGGAGTAATAATATTAGAGGATTTTTCAAGAGGAAAAGAAAACTCCCACTAAAATTTTTCTATGTTTTGGGTCTTAAACTATCATTTAGATTTAATATTGAATAGTCACTAAACCAGTCTAATATATAGAATATGTAATATATCCTTCCTCTATTTTTGAAATACTTCAATAACAGACTGATATCCAATCCTCATTCATAAGCTATTTAAATTTAATAAAAACATCTCAGATAGAGATAACTTTACACTTGATAGGTGGATTATTATGAGTTTAAATGAATGTCCAAATTGTGGTGAATTAGCTAAACCAAATGAATTCTTTTGTCAAGCCTGTGGTACAGCCCTTACCAGTCCACAAAGACCTCGCACTAAAGAAATTAGAGGTTATATCCAAATTATTGGTACTGTTGAGATAGTTTTTGGAATAATGGGTATAGTAATATCGCTCTTTATTGCCTTTTTTGCAGCATTTATTCCCGCTTTAGTGAGTGAAGGTGTGTTAGAGTCGTCAGAAGAAAGCAGCATGCAAACATCTGAAACACTGATGGTTTTTCTTGCAATATTAATCGCTTTGATTGCATTAATGTTCGTTATTTTTTCGATTGCGGCTATTTTGAGCGGAATTAAGTTGATGCAATACAAGAATTCTGGTCGAATTGGTACAATGATAATTGGGGCGTTTTCACTATTTATTGTCCCAGTAGGCACAATATTCGGTGTTGCAGCACTGTACATTTTGACAAAACCAGAAGTTGAACCCTTATTTGGTTAAATTCAACTCTACCAACTTTTTCTTTTTTTTCATTAAAAAATCCATTCGAAAACGATACCGTTTGGAGGGAAACATCTATTTTTCAAAACTCATTTAACTCTCACAAGTAATTTACAACTCTAAACAGTTACATCAATTCTATAATCAAACAATCTCTCATGCGATTGCCTAAAATATCTTCAAAGATTCTATTCATTTATAAACGTCGTCAAACAAAGAATTGTATTTTTTGTAAACTCGCTTAGTAGCTTCTCTCCTTCTCTCTATTGTCCTCTCGTTGGTGATGCTAATGTAAATCCGTGTTATTCCCCTCTGTTCGTTTTCTCTTCGGTTATTACTGATACTGAGCTAGAGGTACATTAAAAAAAATTAAAGAAGTGTGAGAAGATGCTAATCCTTCCTTTTTTTTCGAGTAAATCTTACAGAAATTATCAGCATGCATAGAGTTAACGCTAATTCAAACCCTGGTGCTTTTCCAGGTTTTTTCATTTCAGATGCTTCAATTTGCGTTGCCAATAATTGTTCTGAAAATACTTCTAAAGAACTTACCATGGCGTTATATTCATGAATGGCAAGATTAAACTCCATTGGTGTAGTAGGGATTTGTTCTATAAAGACATCAAGTGTGGCATTCATTAAGTGGGTTCCATTATTTCCTCTTGCAATACCAAGGTAGAGATAGGAAGTAGTAGAGACAGTAAGAATCAGTAAAGATTGTGAGTCATTTGTATCAGTTGTTGTTCTAGTTAGTGTGTTAAAGATTTCCAAAGTGTAAAGATTTCCTCCAAATAGTGAAAATATATCAAAAGATGCGTTTAAATCTCCAGTATTAGTATAATTTCCCTGTAATAGCACCGTAATATTATATATGCTATAAGGAGCTAAATTTAAAGGAATTCCGTACATTTGATCAGTTTCATTTATTATATCATCGTTTATTGCATAGCTTGTTGATCTACTAATTCCATTTTGAGGGATAAAGATTCCATCACCCGTATCGTAATTTTGATTTGATGCAACAATATTTGTTATAGATAGAGTAGCTTTAAAACTGTTAATTGGATCAGTAATATTCTTTGCTTCATATGGATGGATTATAAGGATTGGGATTTCATAGTCAAGTAAAGGATGAAAACTTCTAAGTATAGTCTCATTTTCGTCATATCCTATCCAATACTATTATTCTGTTGATTTCCTATCCAAGCATTCCCAGGCGAAGGGGTAATTAATTCTAAATACTTTCCAATCCAATTCCATTCATATCTAATCGATTGATTTATCTGATCTGTTGTTGAAATATTGATCAAATTTAATCGATTCCAAGTTAGGGGAAACTCGAACGCGTAGATGCTATTTTCATCCACTGTAACTGGAGAATCTGAAGGTTGAAGTACTGATATAGCAGTAAATCTAATTTGACTATCTACGGAGTAGTCAGTAACCACAACAGCATACGTTCCCGCAGGCATAAACCGCCAATTATCCCCAATATCATTTATTATATCCCCAACAAGATTGCTTGGTTCAGGGAGAAAGAAGTCTTCATATGCTTTAAAGATCCACTCGTTTGGATTAACTCCTTGAACATAGAATTCTAAATCATAATGTGATGTCCAGTTAATAGCCATCATATGAGCTCTGTCAAGAGTAAAAGTATAGTAGGTCTCATAATCCAACGATACGTTAGTATTAAGTAAAAGGGGTAGAGTATTAAATCTAGTAATAGGTGCTATATTCTGGAAATAAATGGTATAGTGTGCTCGTGAGTAACCAGGTGAATAGAGGATTAATGTTATATTTTCTGATTGTTCTGAATATATAGTTATCCCATCTTCATTTAAAGAAGAAATATCACCTGAAATTATTTCATAATTATCACCATAAAGAAAAGTCATTGGTGCAGTTAGGCCTCCATAAGTACTGTCATAAGCAAGATTGAGATATATTTTGTAGTATCTATCCTCTTCAAGAGAAATGTTAAACATCCGAATACTAAAGATATCATTTTCTAAATATGCTGTTTCTCCTGTTTTTTGATCAACTTCGCTAATTCCCCCTTGATTAATATCCCCGCTTACAGAGGTATTTACTTCTATAATGGGTATATAATCAGGAAAAGTCCAAGGATGAGGTGTTAAGGTCACAAGTGTGTTGTCATTAAAACTTAAGGTGAAATTTTGAATTTCTTCATCAATTGGAAAGATAGGAAAAGTCATTCGTTTTTTACCTACCTCAAGAGTTAATAAATCGGGTAAGGCAGATGAAAAGGATATTGTACCTTGTGTGTTATCTCTGGAATAAATGTCCAAAAAGAAAGGATCACTACTGTTAATCCATCCCCAATAATCAATTTTCTTTTCTGCTAAAAACGTGAAAGAGTAATCCATGTGAAGACTTATGGGTTGCTTTCGTGTAAACTCAAATTCTGGATTGCGAGTTGTATCAATTCTTACAGCAGTTGGATATGGCTCAGCTGAAAAGAATGGATGATAGCTTTTACGACTTGTGTTTCTAAGGAATGATTCTGTGACCCACGCGTCTTCTACTAAAGCCGAACTACCACGGTCAAAAAAATATGGTGAGTCAACGCTTTGCCATTTTGTGTAATAGGCATCGTTCGTTGTGGTACCAAGATATTTTATGCTAGAAAAATTTGATCCAGGTGGTAAGACATAATAATCATAATCTCCATATGTTGCACTTGGAATATAGGTTTCCTTTTCTTCTTTTATCTCAATTACAGGCATTTGTGCTAATACGGGTGAATAAATCGAAATAAACAATAATACGAGAATAATTGATATAGAAATTTCTTGCTTTATACTTGTCTTTATCATTAGATCTTTTACCCCCATTTTCGGGATCTTGTGATGTAGAAATATTAACCTATAAAAATTTAACATTTTAAGAAATGAATACTTTCAATTAGTTGCCTTTTTAAGAGGAGATTCCTTTTAGAAAAAAGAAACCTGTTCATTTAATAAAGAAGTCTCGTACCTCAACCGCAATTATATGAAAGTGGAGAGCGATTATGAAGCGGAACAATAATATTTTTCATCGTATTATTCTTATAAAGACTATATTGGTGCTCATTTTAGTTTTAAATATTGTTTACTTGCCAATTTACAATGATTATGATGAAATTAATGATAATTTGGATGATAGTAACCATGATAATTCTTTTCTCATAGAACACGGAAAGGATATCCACCAAAGAGAGATTCCACATCAAAAGAAGGAAAATCAGAGAGAAGTGGTTTTAGAAACTAACAAAGAGAATGGAAATATTAACCCCTCTATCTCTTCCATCATGGCTTTAATGAACTATAGTATGTCTATGCCCTCTTATTCTTGGTATGATGCTTATTCAAATGGTGTTAATTCTGGTATCAACGGTGATGATGAATATGGAACATTAAATCTTCCATTTACTTTTAATTTTTATGACATGAGTTTTGATACTGTGTATGTCGGCTCTAATGGTTACTTATCTTTCTCCGATACTCCTCCCCCTGATGTATTTAGTAATCCAATATTTCCATCAGACCTTCTTACTGCTTACTATGTAATTGCACCCTTTTGGGATGATCTTACAGTTCACAATTTTGAGGGCTCCTATATCTATTTCTGGAGTACCGCGAATTTCGTTGTCATTGAATATTATGATGTTCAATTTTGGGGAACTCCCACTGTAGTAGGTCTATTTGAAGTAGTATTATTTCCTGATGGATCCATCCTCTTCCAGTACCAATCAATATCTAATGATTATGGCGCTACAGTGGGGTTGAATTATGGTTTAGATACGCAATATTTCAATTCATATACTTTGGGACTAGGTGGAGTTAGTAATTTTGCTTTATTCTTCAGTCTTTACACTCCAGCTCCAGAAATCCTTGAAATACTAGGAGGATCCCCTCAGGGAATAAATAGTACAAATTATACAATCAACTGGAAAGCTACACCGATTGAAGGAACTGATATAGATCATTTTAATGTCACAGTTGAAGGTAATTTTCTTGGTAATACAACTACTTATTCTTGGGAATTAATTAATTTATCAGAGGGAATATATAATATTACTGTAACTCTTGCAATAAACACATCAGAATTATTTAATGATACAATTATACTAATTGTAGATTTAACAGCTCCAATTATAGAAATTACTGCTCCTCTAGCCGATACAATTATTGAAAACAAATCAGACTTCCTAGTTTCATGGAATGTTATTGAAAATTTTCCATTCACCCTAATTTTTAATGTAGAACTGTGGGATCCAGACAAACACACATGGAATCTTCTAAGTATCACGACAGAAAACCACACTTATGTTCGATGTAAATCCCCAGGGGTAACTACTATAAGAGTGAAAACAACTGACATGGGAGGAAATACTGGAAAGGGAGAAATAGATTTAGAAGTATCTATTCCCACAATTCTAATTATTTCATCTCACAAAGAAAACATTCCTGGCGAATTATATAATTTCTATAACGATCGTGTTTTTGTTGAAATCTCTTCTGGCGATTTGAAAATATCTGATCTGAATTCAACACTTTTAGTTATAATACCTAGTGGTGGTACCGCTGACTGGAGTGAAAATGAATTGAAGGCTTTGAAATGGTATTTACTTCGCGGTGGTAATTTGATTGTTTTTGGTCCAATATATCAACCAAAATGGGCGGAATTTTTGACTTCTTATGGTATAAAATTTGAAACTGGATCAGCATACAATGAGGGAATTACATCTTCGTATAACTCAACCCACATTTTATTCGAAAATATGCTAAACATCACTTTACCTTCTGGATTAGGATATCTTGATCTTTCAGGTTATTCTAAAGGGATTGCAACTCCGTTTGATGCAACTAAACCAGTAATTGGTGTTTTTGAAAGATCCGAACATATTCTAGCTATTGCGTGTCTTCTTGATTCAGATATTCAAGGAAAAAATAACACAATTTTTTATGAAAATACTTTACTCTGGGCTCAGGAACCACGTAATCACTATCCATTAGTTGATGTTATTTCACCTAACGGTGATGAAACACTGAATGGATCAATTAATATAACTTGGACTGGAAACGATTCAGATGGTGATTCTATAACCTTTAATGTAGAATTATGGAATGGAAGCGACTGGATAACTCTCCTAGATAGTACCTCTAATTCCAGTGTTGTCTGGGACACAACCGATGTTCCTGATGGAATTGAAATCTATAAAATCCGTGTGACGATTTCAGATGATCATCTTGAATATTCTGATCTTAGTGATGATTTCTTCTCAATTAAAAATAAAACTCCATCAAAACGTAACGTTTTTGCTGAAATTCTTCCACCTTTGATTATGGGAACTGTGATCGTTGGAGTTATCATCCTAGTGTCTTTCATAATCTATCGGAATTATGATAAGATAAGAGAAAAAATACCACGGTGAACATCCCTATAACAATTTAATTGAATCAATCTAAGACTTCTAAATTTTAGAAAATCAAAATTGAAGAATTTTTAGGTGTTATTAGAGTGGAA
>CAZALJ010000036.1:6373-10870 GCA_964485715.1 uncultured archaeon | reverse complement strand
GGGAGAATATCAACGTTAGGAAGAGCCTCCGCTTCTTTTATTTCCTCCTTAACTTTTTCCTCTTTGATTTCTGCCTTAATTTGCCTTTCCAACGCATCTAAAGCAATTCGGTATTGATGAGTTGATGAGGAAAATCCATATTCCTTCCCTTTTTCAAGTAGTATTTCTGCGGTTGTTATATCGTCAATCATTAAATGACGCATGATTGCTTTCCCATAACACACGGCTGCTCTTTCTTTGTTTTCTAAGTCAAGAAAGAAATCTCCTGCTAGGGTGAGGTATTGGCCTGCTTTTTTCCTGTCTCCGAGTTTATCATAACATTTGGCTGCATCTTCGAATAAACCTGCTGAAATATCGAGAGAGTGCTTGGAAGCCTCTGTTGCCTCACGTACTAGATTTTCACATTCTGATTCTGACATTAGAGTCACTTTAGTCGTCATTTTATTATTTTATATTTGGAATTGATAGTTAAAACCTCTGATACGCGAGGATTGTAGTCTTCCAAGGGGTTCCTGTCGTCATAAGAAATAGATTGGTAGCTCCTTGAAAAAATAACCCAAGAAACCCGTTTATTTTGGCTTTTAACGAAACGAGACAATCTTTCAAAAGCATCATCACCTTTGTTTCCGAAAGATTGTTCACATAGATCCCGTATTTCATTAAGTACCTCTGGAATGCGGTTTCTAGAGTAGAGACCTAATTTTTCGAGAAGATTGGCTTCTTTTGGGTTAATTTTTTTCTCTTTCAATAATTGGATGATAACTGATGGGTCTTGTAAAGTTTGGCTAGCTTCTGCGAATGAAATATTTATGAAAGGCACTCTCTAAATCCTCAAATCGTTTTACTGTTTGTAATGATTGTTTTGTCATTATTCTTAACAAACACGGATTATTAATAATATACTAATTAGAATTATTAAATATCTATGAATTAAATACTTAACGAATCAGAAGAGTAAACTCAGGAACTATAATAACATTTGATAATCCTTGTACCTATTGTAGTACGAATATACTTTATAAAGAAAGCTCCAAGGGGTTCGCTTGAGATCTTCAATTGACACAATTGCCAACATGTCTAGAAGAATTACGTTCAATCCTTCAGAGCGATTCCCGCTTGATCATTGATTTGCCAGAAGGTTTTCACCGAGCAGCAGTATTAATACCTTTCATTTGTCGTGAGAAAGGTTGGGCTCTTATTTTCACACGTCGAACTGAAAAAGTACGACATCATAAAAACGAAATCTCTTTCCCCGGAGGGAGGTATGAGGATGATCAAGATGAAGATTTGATTCATACTGCTTTACGAGAAGTTGAAGAGGAATTGGGCATTCAGAAAGTTTATGTCCTCGGACTACTTGACGATCTCCTTACTATAAGCAATTATGTCGTTACTCCAGTTATTGGGTATATTGAAGATTACAAAGAGATTGATCATAAAAAAATAAGTACACATGAGATCGACTATGTTTTAGAGACCCCAATTTCCATTTTAGCTCTTTCTGAGCATTTTTCAATAAGAGAAATGACGTATCAAGGTAGTTATAAGTTTCAAGTTCCCTTTTTTGATTATCGTGGTGAAATTATTTGGGGAGCAACTGGGAGAATTCTAGTAACTCTTCTGAAGAAATTTAACTTATTAAATCCTGAATGTCGACTAAAGTTGATGGGACAAGATTTATGGGAGGAAAACGGTAATATTGACAATGGTTTAGACTATTTAGACAATCTCCAGTTTTTTGATCGAAAGGATTAGCATTATTACTATTTATGAATCCTAAAAATAGACTATCACTGTACAATTCAAATTACTTTGCTATTTTTCATTTTACTGCTTGTATTTCATCGTAAATGTCTTTTACGATGTCAAAGGTGACTTTTAACTTTCGTTCAGATATTCTTTGGACAATTTTATCGATTGTTACCCCTTTCGCACCCATTGAAGCAGCCAAATTTCGTGCATGTAATTTCATATGTCCTGCTTGGATACCTACGGTAGCTAAGGCCCGAAGTGCACCAAAATTTTGTGCTAATCCGACAGCAGCCATGATTTCTGCAAGCTTAAGAGCCCCTCCAGGAACACTTAAGCCTAAAATCTTGAAACAAATTTGAGCTAGAGGATGAATACGAGCGACTCCTCCTACTAAACCAACAGCAAGAGGAATTTCAATTGTCCCTACTAAATCCCCGTTAGTGTTTTTTTCCCAGGTTGTCAGAGAAGAATACTTACCAGGAACTTTTACAGCAGCATATGTATGAGCGCCGGCTTCTATCGCTCTCCAATCCTGTGCGGTAGCAATAGCAACTGCATCTATGCCATTCATGATACCTTTATTGTGGGTACTGCAGCGATAAGGATCTGCTTCTGCAAGAGCATATGCGTGGAGAATACCGTTAACCACTTCCCCCCCTTTCATATCTGCCGTTTCTAGCTCACTAGCTTTAAATACTGCTCTTACTCTTACTAAACGACGATCCGCCAAGTTTGATATTATTCTTAAAAGAGCCTGACCTCCAGTGATCTTTTCCAACAATGGAGCAACGGCTTCATTCATTGTATTTACAGCATTAGCTCCCATTGCATCACGAACATCCACTAGAAGCTCAATGATAATCATGGCTCCTTGCATCGTGTTTGGTAATACTTTCACATTTATTCCTTGACAACCTCCTCCAAATTTCACTAAAACTGGATCTTGTTTATTTGCCAGCTCCACTATCTCTTTCTCATGCTCTAGAAGTTTCTCACGAGCATTGTGAGGATCAGGTACATTAATAATCTGAATTTGACCAATCATAATTGGAGGTGTGGCACTTGTGAAAAATCCGCCTCCTACACGAGCTATCCTTGCGGAGTTTGCTGCTGCTGCCACTACTGATGCTTCTTCTACAGCCATTGGTATTAAATAATCTACTCCATTGATAGTAAAATTTGTAGCGATGCCTAAAGGAATCTGCATAACCGCAATGGTATTTTCAATATAATGGCCTTGACCAGCTTTATCTAAAATATTAGTAGACTCTTTTAAATAATCCATATCTTTGTGAGTTAAGTTACAAAGCTTATGAATCATATTCTGACGTTCTTCAACACTCATTTTAAAGAATCCAGATATTCGTGAGTTTATTTTCTGTTCACTCATATTAAATACAAATCCAATTTTTTTTATTAAAAGAAGATTTAATTTCGCTGAAAAGGTGAATATTTTAGGTTCTTAAAATCCATTTTATTGAGTATTTCGCAATCGAGGAGATGATATGTACATTGGATTGGATACTACAATACAGAAGAAATTGAACATTGATTTCAGGATTTTAAGTTAAGTCCGATAAATGTCTTGGCTGGACATGTGAAATAGATAGAATTACCCGCTGGGATTGGAATACTAAGATCATCTAATTCCATGATTGAGTTAGCATCTTCCTTAAGATAAATAGCTAATATTGGCTTTTTTGACTTGCAAGATGTCGTCTTAGTCGTTTTTGGAATAGTATAAAAAGCAATTCTGCCTTCTGTAGCTGCTGCTGAAATATGGAGAGTTGATAGGATTAGGTTTTGGTCAGTAGCGGTAAAAATAATCTTAGCTTTTGCTTCAGTTACTACAGCTTGCTGTTCCTCATAAAAGTATTTTTTCTCCAGTTTTTTTGCTTTTATTTCTATCGATGGTGGATGTTCTGATACCGGTACAGGGGGTGGGCTAAGTGGAGGCTCCTTCTTTGCTTCAATCTGGTCTGTTGCTTTAGCTGCTGCTACTTTCTTTAATGTGGCAGGGTGAGTGATGATTTCTTTTGGTTCTGGTAGATCAGTAGAAATTGAGGGAGGGGAAACCTCAAGGAGAGTATTAGCGCTAATTTCTCGTTCTTTAAGACTATCCATAAACTTCTTGAACTTTACTGTTTCATTCCCTTGGTCTTCAGTCGATATTCTATGTGTAAGTCCTCTTTCTAGTCTCATTTGACGTGCAATTTGACTAGAAATGAATCGTTTCCTTACTGAAGACTCAGATCCTGTCCAAATGAAGATCTGTCGCTTTTCTTCATCTAGAAAGATAAGAACTTCTGAATCCTTTAAATCTTTTTCAGGGGAGGTGAATTTAACAGGAACATATTCCCCGTCCATCGATGGAACAAATACATGTATTTGATTACTCATGATTTTGCCTCTTTAGGAAATAAAAAAGCTCCCATTTCTTTAATGTTTTGAATTACGTGGTCACTTTGTGATATCTTTTTAAACAAAGTTTTATCATAAACTAATTTTTTTTTCATGTAAAAATGATTAGTCTAGAAAAATATTGTCTCTTGAAAAGTGTATTGGGAGTAGATATATTGAAAAATACTATTTCACCTAAATATTATAGCTTATAAGTTACAAACAGAGAACAGGGTAAATAACAAGTGAGTGATAAAAAAGTTTATATTATCCAGCCAAAAGGAACGACCTGAATGATACTAAGAGATTTTTGGATAATTTAACTTGTAAGCGTTTGCGGAGGTA
>CAZALJ010000036.1:0-6273 GCA_964485715.1 uncultured archaeon | reverse complement strand
TGAATGATACTAAGAGATTTTTGGATAATTTAACTTGTAAGCGTTTGCGGAGGTACCAAAGTGGCTATTACTTCGGGTGTATCAGCCGTGTTGGCTAAGGAGCGGCCTGCAAAGCCGTATTACGCGTGTTCGAATCACGCCCTCCGCTTATTTATTCTTCTTTCTGATCTTAAGATAGCTCGTCTAAAGTAATTTGGTGAGGAGTAACAACCAATGTCTACTACGCTCTTCGATATTGTGGTGCTTGATACTAATTTCTTCATATCTCTGATGAATGCAGGTATTACTGATATTTTATTACCCAATTTACAAAAAATTGCTGCTTCTGTAGGAATGGAGGTGATGGTTCCCGAAGAACTCCCGAAATCAGATATCCCGGGCAGATTTCGCGAGTTACGGAGAACTATTCCGAAATATGTGAGGATGGAGCGTGTAAATCGGGCATCGAATCTTTGGAATCGAACTGCAAGATATGCGGTACAGGAACGAATGGTTCGGGTAAAAGATGATCCAGCGGACATTGATGTTGTGATTTTGGCAAAGAAATTCACTCTCAAGGATAGTAATAAGGTAGCTCTAGTATCAGATGATGAAGGAGTGGCCAGAATTATTAAAGAAAATCGGGTATTCAAGGGAATTGACCATCTATCCTGTGGATCCTTTGTATCTATTCTTGCAGCAGCAGTGGCTGATCCTGAGATGCGGAAAATATTAGATCAGACTGTTGAACGGGTGTTTCGGGCTTCCTGGAGTTATAAGAAAAGAACACGACGGTACATCGATGTTGCCATGCTGATCGATGATTTAACTGATACAGCTCGTTTTGTTCGATCTGCTGCTCAAGTTGGGACTGAGACTTCGATGGCAGAAGTAAAAGAAAAGACTGGTACTCTTGCGAAGGAGCTTGAAGTGATGACTCCTGAAGATGCTTTGATTGTTGCCCAACAATTGGCGATAAAAGCAAGAGGAACACGAGAAAGCTTTAACATCCAAGATGCAGAACGAGTTCTTATTGAAATCTTAGCTAGAAGTTCTGAGTTAATTTATTCAATTGATGATCTTGAACAACGCGTGATTGTTGAACGCCTACTTCGTTCAGAGTTATTTGAGCATCACAGCTGGCTTTTGGACTATAAATTAACACGAAATCAGATTTTGGAAGCCTTGGTTCATGCAGAAGCGTGTCGAGTCTACATGAATTTTATATCTGTAGGTAAAGAAGCAATTGAAAATTTAATTTCGCTACAGGGTTTATTATATTTGTTACTAGGACAGAGTAATCAGGCGCTCAGCTTATTCAAATCAGTTTCCTCAGATGAGCCTGAACAGTCCCCAACTCAGCTGCTTGGTCTCACAGTCTCGTTAATTGCAACAAAACGACCAAATGATGCTGTATTATTGCTTAAACGGAATCCAGACCTATTAGATGGTATGATATCTTCAATGCATACATATGCTAATGATTTGTATTCTCATGATCAACGTGAGTTAGCAATTGAAGTTCTAAAAACTGTCGTGAAGAATTTCAGTGATCGAGAAGAGGTTTATCGCTCAATCAAACGTCTATTCATTCTCACCCGTCTCAGACCAGACTTGGTAGAGATGGATCTCAAGGTGCTCAAACTTTTTAAGCACAAATTGAAAGAAAAAGGGAAAGATTCAACGAAACGAGGCGTTCCAGCTGCTTGGCAAAAGAACCTTCCCCTTGAAATTTCTGCTGCTGCAAATGAAGGAGTGGCAGAGCAGTTCAAAGGATTCTATCACATTTTAGATCTTACAATGGATCATGAAATGGATGAAATACAGTGTATAGCTTGGAATGAGAGCAATAATTCGACATGGAAGCTTATCTTTGATTCAGCATACAAACCAGCCTTAGACGAGAGTGTTAAAATTAAGATCACATCGGGTACTATTGTTAAAATAAGTCCTGCTAAAAAAAGAGAAACTTATCGGGGTTCAATAGTGTTTGAAAACCCAGCCATTCAACCAGAACTAGTCAAACCATGGTAGAAAGTATTTTTGAATTTTAATGGAGTAAAGATTCTGTCTCCAATTTGAATCGCTCTATCTACTTCATTATTATATCATTGTGAAATCAGCGTCATCCCATATTTCTTTGATTTCCCTCACTTGTGCCGAGATTGGGTTTTGTTCTAGAAATTTTTTAAGCTGAATTGATATCGGCTTATAAAACTGGTAACGGTCCATAATTAATGAAGAAATCCACTTAGGCTGAATTACCTCAAAGTATTTGTTCCATACGACTAGACTGGAGTCAGAAATACTAGTTATCTCCTTTAGGTTTCTGTTTGGAATTACAGGGCTCCATTCATGATTTTCCTCAACAATCGTTTTAAGACAGATCTTGGAGGATGAGGCAGCTACAATTACTTCTTTCGATCGTATATGAAAGAGCTTGGCAATTGTTGCTGAACCAATCTTATTAAGGACTTGGCCATTCGGGTGGATCATATCAGCTCCCAACACCGCTGTTTCTGCATAATCTGAGAATTCGTTGACGGCAAAATCAATACCTAGATGAACTTTTCTGAAGCCTGCATTTACCAGCGATTCAGCTGTTTTTTCTCCTTCTCTCAAGGGCCTAGATTCTAAAATGAAGATTTCTTTATCATGAAAACCCTCTCTAGCTAACTGCAATAACGCAGTGGTTATAGTTGAAGAATAAGAAAAGGTTAAAATAGAGTTTTTGTCTTGTAGAATTTTTTTCAGTGTTTCTATGGTGTTTTTTTCAACAATTCTCATTTGTTCTCGTCGTGAGGCAAAAACTAATTCAATTGCTGCTTCAGGATCCCCATTTTGAATTCCTCCTGATTCGATAAGTCGTGTTAATTTCAAAAAAACTGGAAGGAGGGCATTTTCAATAGTTGCCATAGGATGAGTGTCAAGGAGCAACTGGATGGCAGGTTTTAAGTTTATTCTATCTAACTTAGTACCTAGTCGAAGACATTCGCGCTTTAACGTTATTAAGCAATCCTCTGCAATTTTTGCCGCTCCACTTTGCGTGTCATTATGGATTGCTTCTACTTCTTTGAAAAAGGATTTAGATAGCACATTGACCCCTACATTGAGATTAACAGTAAAATTTCGCAGGAATTAAACAAAAGTACAACTCAGGAACAGTATACAAGAGGTATTCCGAAAAACACCCCGAAATTATAACTTTTAGTTATTTCAAATTGTGTTCAGTATTTTATTTGTATAATAAATTTTATTAGTAATCATTACAGTTTGATTCTCGTATTCTCGAAAACCTTTCTTATAATTGTATTTATCTTTTCTTTTACAATTTTCTAGTATGTACTAAAGTGAAATTTTTTGCTAATTTTCCAAGTTCTTCTGCTTCTTCTTTATTGAGATGGTAAGGTGAATGGTGATTATTCAAATTAGTTGCTTCGATATATGCATGACTGGCACTCTCCAAGAGTTTTGGAAGACTATCATTTATTCCAGTATCACCTGTATAGGCCAACCACTTTTCTGTTTTTTTAAAAATGGCGAATCCTAAGGCTGGTATTTCAGGTAGCATACCATGAGAATGTGTGGATCCCATGTGTCTCACCTGATATGCAACAACCCTTACCTCCTCGGTAATATTGATTTCGTCTTGAGGTTTTAGGTCATTAATTTTCAGTTCAAAGGGAATAGTGTCTGGGTATGAAGAGATAAATAGATTGACAAGACCTTCGACCTCAATAGAACCTGCAGGATAATAAATTTCAATTGGAGAGGTTTGTCCTAACATTCGTAGAAATCCTAAAAACGAGAATAAGCCTCCACAGTGATCATAATGGCCATGGGTGATAAATATATACAAAGGAACAGATAATGGGAATATTAAGTCTTCTTCCAGCAAATCTCGTATGATGCCGTCTCCTATATCCAGTAAAATCATGAATTGCTGATCTTGAATTAATATCTGTGTGGCAATTCCTGCATTGGAGAATAGAACTTTATGATGCATTTTATTGACCTAATCTGGGAATGATTTCCATTTTAGAAGTTTTTCAATTAGCTGACATCTAAGAATTACTTCGTTTTGGATACCAGTTTCACCACCAAAGAGATCGGCCATATCTTGAATGTTTATTATACTCATTAGAATCATCAATGCCAAATGGAAATTCACAGGAATATAGGGTTTTGAGTCCTTTGTTACTGACAGATAATATTTTGAAAAAGAAGCCTGTTCATGTGCTAGAACTTCACTATATCCAGATAAAAAGGATTTCACATTCATTCTGAATTTGTTTAATGATTTATCATGTCGAAAATGATCAACAGCTTCAACTGCAAAGAAATTACAAATATCTTCTAGTCTGTCATGTTCAGTTGACGTTTCCAAATATTCTGGATCTATAAGGTTTGTTTGGATCATCGGACTATGACCGATTCGAACATCAAAGATTAGATTCCCCGGATGAAAGTCTCCAAAGCTCACCGACCCCGATAACTGAGAAGCCTGTTCCGCTTGTGGTACCACTTCTTGAAAGAGATATTTTAAAGTTTGTTTTACGTCCTCTGTTGTCGGTAGACTCTCCAAACTTCTTGACAATAATAACTTGTATTTGTCAAACCAGCAGTGATCTGGGTTTGAACCATGAAATGCTGCGAGGCTCCGCCCTGCATACCGGTATTTCTGCGGCCGAGGGATTTTAGATTCTCGAAAAACGTCCCCTTGAATACCCTCCATTACTATGACACTCCTAGAAAAGAAAATAACTGCTGCTGATGAGATCCCTAAGTGTGAATATCGTTTCTGTGAAAGACGGTTTGCTAGAATATTGATTCTTTTAACAACCTCTAAAGCTTGTTCTTGTTCTTCGTAGATCTTAACAGCAATGCTGGCTTCATCTGCCCCTAAATCGGATTCAAGTTGAACTTTGACAATATGAATTCCTGTAGTGCCTAACTTTCTCTCTATTGATATATTTCGAACCTCGATAGCTTTTGGAGTCTGGTGATACGATTTCTCTAGACAAGATGCGAAATATTCAGAAAATCCTTCGATTATGCGCATTAAAACTACTTGTAGCCGCTTTTGGTGGGAGTCATTCATGTTAGCTTTCAGCATTCCATTCATCGCTAATAAATTTATTTCAATTGATATTATAAATATTAATTGAACAGAAATGCTGTATCCAGTCAGAACAAAGATTTTATTCGGTGAAAAATAGCCATGATACTATCTTACCAAGATATTCTAGCAGCAATTGAAGCTCGTGAAATATTCATTTTTCCTTTCGATGAATCGGCTGTGGGTCCCTGTAGTATTGATTTAAAACTGGGTGATACCTTTTTAGTATTTCATCATGGCAGGTTGTTCCGACCAAACGATCGAAAGGCTATTTTGAAAAACTCGGAGGTTTTTCGGATTGAAAAGGACGAATCGTTCCTATTATCACCCAATCAATTTGTCTTAGCTTCTACTTTTGAGAAAATTTCAATATCTAAGAAGTATGCTGCCACTCTTCAAGGAAAATCCTCAATCGCCCGCTTGGGGATCGTTGTTCAAGCTGCTGGATTGGTTAATCCTGGTACTGGTTTAAAGGACCCTACAACTCTGACTCTTGAAATCGCTCACCAAGCTAATTCACCAGTCGAATTGGTGCCTGGTATGCCAATAATTCAAATAATATTTCATCAATTAACTTCTGAATCAAGTGTTGGTTATGATGATAGAGAAAAGAGTAGGTATATAGGCCTTGATAAACCTAGAGTTTAAAGCAAAAGAATTTGATTATTAAACACACAATAAACAATTTTTGGTAAGAAAGTAGATCAATTAACAGCAGTATAGCAATGACATCATTATTTCTGGTGTATTTTCAAATAAACCGTTACCTTTTTGTTCTAGTAATGAATAAAATGTAAATGATCCCCAGGGAAATAATTAAAACTAAAAAAATGAGAGAATAGGGAAATTCTGGAATACTCGTGGTCGTTTCTATAAACTTTCCTTCGGCTTCAGCAAGCCAAGAAACAGAATTGAACGCTAAGATACGATTTTCAGTGCTATTTCCAGGGTATTTATTACTAGAGATCCCAATATTGTCAAAAATTAAATCAGATCCAAAAAGCAAGACTCTTCCTCTATTAGGGTTTTCATAGGAGGCCAACGTGGGATAACCATTGTATTCTGCAATAATTTGGGTATAATCTCCAGAGGTTTGGATATAATTTCCATAAAAAGGAAAAGAGGTAATGCTTGTGGTGAAATTTTGAGGGTTAACAATGGTACTTGTTCGAATA
>CAZALJ010000035.1:0-10888 GCA_964485715.1 uncultured archaeon | reverse complement strand
ACTGTTTTTCAGAATCCAGACGAGCAGTTCTTCTCACTTACGGTGGATTCAGAACTGGCTTTTGGTCCTGAAAACCTTGGTATGCCTGTGGAAGAGATCGGAGAAAGAATCAAAAAAGCCAAAGAATGGGTTGAACTCGAAGGACTGGGAAAAAAACAGATTTTCATGCTCTCCGGTGGGCAAAAACAGCGAGTTGCTATTGGTTCTACTTTAACTATGGGACCTGACATCATCATTCTTGATGAACCAACATCTGATTTGGATCCCCAAGGCACAGAAGAAGTCATGCAAATCATTAAGCGGATTTCCAACGAAACAGGGGCAACAATCATCCTGGTTGAACACAAGCTTGAAGACATCGCCCAACATGCTAATCGAGTAATTCTTATGCAGAGAGGTAAGATAACGGTTAATAATCCTCCTCGGGAAGCATTCAAAGAATTTGAGAGGTTTGAGAAAGAAGGTGTCAGTATTCCCCAGGTTTGTCAAGTAGGTCTCCTCATGCAAAGGATGGACTATGAAATACCCCAAATACCACTGAACGTAGATGAATGTGTGGAATATTTACGGAAATTTCAGCCTAAAAAAACTCTGTCAGGTATCCGAAAAGCTGTCACCGTCGATAAATCACGACCTCCGATGATGGAAATCCTCGATCTCTGGCATGTTTATCGTGATGGCACAATAGCAGCAAAAGATGTTTCTTTCAAGCTATATCCTGGAGAATTTGTGGGTATGATTGGCCAGAATGGCGCTGGTAAAAGTACTATTCTATCACATATTATTGGCTTATTGAAACCTTCTCGTGGTAATGTACTTGTTGATCAAAATGATGTCACCTCACTCTCAGTAGGACGTATGGCTGAAACTGTTGGATATGTTTATCAAAACCCTGACTTGATGCTTTTTACAAATCAAGTCATTAGTGAACTAGAATTTGCTCCAAGGCACGCAAAATTGCCACCATATCATGTATTGCTAGCAACAAGAAAGGAACTAGAATTGGTACAAATTTCTGGCAGTAATAAGGAGAAAGAATCGCAATATTCCAGAATTATTGATGCGTTTACGAAAAAATTACAGGATAATGACCATTTTACAGAAATAACCATAACTGTATCAGGAAAAGGAAAGCGTACAATAAGTAACGAACAACTACTAGCTCAATCTATTAGTCTTTCTGAGGTGTTAAAATCCGTTGATATGCCTTCTACCAGAACTGATCAAGCTGTAAATGATATAGCTCGTGAAACGAAAGATGTAAAAATACTGAAACTAGGTGTAGGAAGAATTTTACTTTTCTCAGAGAAGAAGCATATCGATTCTGGCGAATACATGTCAATGGTAACTAAAACAGCCATAAATAATTTGAATTTAAAGCTTGACAAACTAGAAACGATTGAAAAGTATGCAAGTTACACTACTGTAGAAGATTTAAAGATAGGTGAACTTAAGGATCAATCACTTACTGTAGAAGAAATCGTAGCAGAAACGGGACTATCAAAGGATGAAGTTACCAACCGCCTTCCAGAATTCGCTAACGTAATATCTGGTGTAGTTTTACATGAAATAGACAGTATAAAGGAACGTGTGGAGGAAGGATTAAGAACTATTGAACTGGAACCGTTCGCTCAACGTCATCCTCACGCTTTAAGCCGTGGTCAGCGTCACCGTGTTGCTGTAGCAGCAGTATTAGCTATGCATCCTAAAATTCTGGTGCTTGATGAACCAACTAATGGTCAAGATTATGGACATACTGAGGCCTTAATGAGGCTTGTAAAAGAGATTAGTAAAGGTGGTACAACCATCGTGATTATTAGTCACGATATGAAACTAATTGGTAAATACTGTGACCGCCTTATTGTTCTACGAGAGGGTGAAATACTTATGGATGGACCAACAGAAGAAGTTTTCACTAGAAATGATTTATTAGAGTCCACTAACATCCAACCACCGAAAATTACCCAGGTTGCACAACAGCTTGGCCATATAGAAGATACCGTCTTGACAGTTGAGGGATTCCTAGATTATTATTAGTAAATCATTGCTCTCTGGTCTAATTTATTAATCAATTGATTATTGTAGAAATAGATACGTATAGTGCATCAAACGGCGCCCATTCCAAGGAATACTGCGCCATAAATACCACTAAATAGCACTAAAAGACACACAAATGCGATCAACCAATCAATCGGTCTCATTTTTAGAATACGATACTCAGTACGCTTTTTAGAGGAACGAAATGCTTTTATTTCTGCAGCAATAGCCAATTGGCGTCCTGAGCGTAAAAGAGAAATTAATACAGGAATGAAAGCTATAAAAACGCCATTAACAGCTTTTGCTACTTCTTTAGCTAATTTGTAAGGGTTACGGGTACGTTGAGGCACGAAGTCAAGTCCACGTGATCTTTCAGCATTTAATACTGTCATACTTTGTTCTAAGGCTAATGGAATTGTGCGAATTGCGATGGCGATCATAAAAGCCAATTCAATGGGTAAGAAAAGCTTTTTCAATCCCATCAGCAGATCTGAAGGTGCTGTCGTTGTAACGATGATCATAGCAACGCTCAAGGCTGTTATGGCACGCATTGCTTGTTGTAAACCATATATGAAGCCATCAACTGTTAGTCGAGCTAATCCAATAGTAAACAAGGGATGTGCGGGATACTCACTTTGAGGAATGATCCAGATTAGGGTCGTAACATTAGCGCCCAAATCATAGTTTGCAGGCAGGAATAGTGCTTGAGTATACCCAAGAAAGATGAACTGTGATATTAGAAAGATGATAACTCCAGTAATTCTGAACCTAGTAGGTTTGGAAAGATACCAAACGGGAAGAGTGGAGAAAAACAACAGCGAGATTACCCAAATTTGCCCCATTAAAGCGACAAGAATACTAATGGTAATAGCCCAGATGATTTTGGCACGAGGGTCTACCTTATGGACAAATGAATCCTTCTCCTCATAGGTAAAGAGCGATCTGAACCCAAACAATCCAAGGGTTTTGAAGAGGATAAAACCAACGATGCCAAGGGGGAACATAATGAAAGTAAAGATGAAGAGAGCGTAAAGCCATTTAAAGGTCCATACTTCAAGAGCTTGATCTGCTGGTTTGCTTGTAATAATTAATAATGGAAATCCTAGGAAGATGACGATCAAAATAATAGCCCAGAAGATCTTTCTCAAAGTAGCACCACCAATAGGCTCGTGTTAATATGTATCAATAAAAATGTTGAGTGAAAGGTAGGAATAAAAACTTTACGAGAATTTTGGCAAGACAATCGTTTTCTGCGATGGAATCATATTTCGGCCTGTGTATAGTTATGTTGGACGTTAAAAAGAAAGTATGTGTTATGAGAGGCATTTCTGGCTCTGGAAAGTCTACAGTGGCTGAGAACATCGTGAATGAAGAATTGCAAATATTAGCTGAAGAAATGGGAGTACCCATTGAAGATTTGAACACACAAGAAATGATCGTTATCTGCTCAGCTGACCATTTTTTCATGATAAACGGTACTTATCAATTTAATATTGAGAAAATCGGTGAGGCACACGATTCTTGTTTGCGGAAATTTCTAGACGCGATCTTTGATTCAAAAATCCGAGTTATTATTGTTGATAATACACATACTATGATGTGGGAGTACGCGCCTTATACAGCAATTGCATGTGCTTACAGCTGTGAAATAGCAATAGTTGAAGTACACCGAGATATTATGACATGTATTCGAGAAACAAAACATGGAGTTCCATCAAGCGTTATTAAAACTCAATACAAGCGTTTTGAACCTACTCCACAGGAATTTAATACACGTGTAATTATTGTAGGGAAATTACCAAATTATTGGACCAGATTCATTAGATGGCTTTTTCGGAAAGTTTAAATGAAAATATTTCAGATTTTCTTCATCAGGAGCTCATATAATTGCTCCTATTGCTTTAGATGCCTGGATCAACTCCGACTCTTACACCAACAATTAGTACCAAGAAATACCAGATAACTACAAACGCTGTAAAACCTGAAGTAACAAGTAAGTACATTTTTATGTCGAATGCGGATATACGTTTTCTATATAGGTTACATCCGCACTCAGAACATTTTGTTTCATCAGATAAGGGTTTAACTCCGCACCTAGGACAATAACCATAAAAAGGAAGAACTATTGGCATTAATAGTGACACAGCAAATTTAACAGCAAAACTGATGAGAGCAAGAACTAGAAGAACCCAGAAAATGTCTGGAATTCCGAGGTTCCACATCCCATATGGACCATAGTTATCTTCAATTATATCAATCATATTATCTCCAATGGTATCAGCGACTATGATAACGCTCAATATAGAACCAATTATTAGAGCAAAAGTTGCGAGAACGACTTCCAAGCTTCCTCTAAGTTGTTCTTTTATAGTTTCCTTTGTAATCATTAGTCTTTCTTACTCCTGTAAATTGGTATCCACTGAATTTTACTTGATTTCACATATTTAGGGATGAAAAAATGATTCTAATATGGGTTATCATGATGATCCTACTCAATTCTTCTTAGACTTCTACCTAGGAAAATTATTGTAATTGTTCAAGCAGACCTGCTACACCTGATGCTGCAAGTACTAGTAATTGGAATATTTTGTATGCTTCGATTATCGTTCTAGCTGTATAATCAACAGTCAATCCATCAGTTCTGTTCACAATCGGTAACAATTCTGCTGCATCAGCAAAGTGACTGGCAATAAAAGTGACCCTTGTTTTTACAGGTTGTTCTGTTTTTAGTGGTTTTACTTTATTCTCTTTGAATCTGGATACTGCTCTTTTAACAGCCTCTCGTAATTCCGCTTCAATTTTTATCATACTCGAACTTTTAGCTGAACCTCTACTCAAAGATTCTTTGAAGGTGACTGTTTCTGCCCATGGTGCATATTGTTTCACATCATCTTTGAGAAGTTGCGCCTCACCTGCCACCAAAATAACTGGAACATTGAAGGATCCAGCTGCATATGCGTTTAATAGAAACTCGCTTACTGGAATTCCATTTATTTCAAGTTTATTGATACTTCTTCCACTGTAGGTGTGATCAAAAGTTGATCTTGTAGTTCCAAATTTTGCATGATAACCGAGGAATAAAGCCACATCGCATTCTTCTTCCACCCCTGAAACCATACTGACTGGACGAGGATAACCCCTGACAATTTCAACGTATTCAGGCAATTCATCAATTTCTAGGTTCACCATCGGCCCATGGCTATCTGCAATGAGAATTTCATTAAAATCGTTCTTATGCAACTCATCTGCTACAATAAGTGCGATTTTTGTAGCTATTTTTCTTGCTTCAGAATATAATGTCCCTTTCAGACTCAAGTGCCCTGGGATAACAACGTAAGGTAAACCTTCCAGATCAATCGAAATAAAGGCCTTCATAAAATACACCATTTTTGTTTTATGAAATCAGTTTATTAGTATGAGGATCGAAAAAATTATGTTTTAAAAAAAGTAGATGCTACTAACTAAAAATATCATTGTTTATATGGATTTAAAAATAATATCTCCAGTTAAAGACAATTTATCGCGATAACCAGGGAGGATTCCAAGTATCATTACTTTTGATTTCAGGTTGTTTGGTTTCAACTGCTTTTTCTCTTGGAATAACTATTTTGGTTGGATAAATATCTCTATTCCCTAAATGTTCCGAATAAAACACAATAGCTTCTCTAATAAAACGCGACTTGTCTTTTGTCTCTTGTAGAATCTTTTCTACCTCTTCATCCATTCTAAAATTTACTCGGGGAGATTTTCCAGAACCCATGAGACTCTTTCTAGGCATTGATGTCACATCCCTGTGATTTATATATCTACACTTTTCTTTATGTCTGTACACAATTAAAAGTGTACGTACGATTCTTGTAATAACCCTTAATTTTGTACGTACATAAACAACCATTATCTATTGTTCAAAATTTTGTACATACAATATATTAAAATCAAGACTTATCAGATAGAAAAACATGACAATTATGATTAAATATCTATACAGAGGATGGACCCATTGAAGGTTGAAGAGAAACATACTCACCATCATTCAATAGACGTGAGTAAGGAAGTTCTTGAAGCTGAAAAGCGTATAAGAGCATACATCAGAGAAACACCTCTTGAATATTCGCCATATTTGAGTAAAATGGGAAGGTGTGAGGTTTTTCTTAAGTTAGAAAACATTCAACTGACAGGATCGTTCAAAGCTCGAGGTGCGATGAACAAGGTACTTTCTCTTCAGAAGGATAAAGAAGTAACAACAGCTTCTTCAGGTAATCATGGTTTAGCAGTTGCACATGCGCTTCATAAAGTCGGTGGAACTGGAACTATATATCTGCCTACAACCACAGCTCAAATTAAAATTGACAGATTACGTAATTATGACATTCCACTAGAGTTTTTTGGGGAAGATTGTGTTAAAGCAGAGATTTTCGCAAGAGAAATTGCAAATCAGGAGAAAAAGGTCTTTATTTCCCCATATAACGATTTGAAGATTATTGGTGGACAGGGTACTATTGCAATAGAACTCACTAGACAACTAGCGAAGATCGATTTTGTTTTAGTTACGGTTGGAGGTGGAGGTTTGATTTCAGGAATAGCAGGTTATTTGAAAGATCTAAAACCAAACATTGAAATTATTGGTTGTCTTCCTATGAATTCTGCAGTAATGTACGAATCCATTAAAGCTGGTAAGATTATTGATATGGAGAGTAAACCAACATTGAGTGATGGTTCAGCAGGAGGTATTGAACCTAATGCAATTACCTTTGAACTATGCCAACGGTATGTAGATCATTTTATTCTCGTAAATGAAGAAGAAATTGCTAATGCGATTACACTCATGCTTCAAGAACATCACATGGTCGTGGAAGGAGCAGCTGGAGTGACTGTTGCAGCGTATCTAAAAGAAAAAGAACGTTTTGAAGAAAAAAATGTTGTGTTAGTTATTTGTGGAGGGAATATTAGTTTGGAGCAGGTAAAGGAAATCATTTGTAATCCAAATTCATGAGTTCTTGACATTTACCGATTATGTAATTTATGGTATTCGTTTACCATTTTTTCAATATTAACAATAGACCCAGAGGTTGGTCCTTCCATTAAAGGTTCTTTAGTGAACCTATCAGGAAGAGTATCATCTTCCTTTTTAACACCAAATTTTTGGTTGAGTTTGTAATCCCGATTTATAGCATCAGCAAGGATTTTTCTCAGATATTCTGGAGTATAATCGATTCCTGTGCCATAAATTAAAAGTTTTGAAGCATTCTCAAAGTTTAGAATATCCATACAAAGACCAATGTTCTTACACATCGTCATACTATCTGTAAGAAGAGCAATTTTTTCCGAATAAGTGACTAATGCAGCTTTTCCCTCCTCTGCAAGTCTATCCGCTGCTAATTCAGTACCAAATCTTTGTTTAGCTACTTCCCACCTTTTTGTCAGCTCAAAAAAAGGCTCTGCTCTAAGATGGTCTGCTCCTCTAGAAGCAATAGCATATGTGAGGCCATAAGCCTTTAATCCCCTCGGATCTCCACAGATGATATCCAATCCTTTCACTTGCATAACTAATTTCCTTGCTATTTCGTTGAATTTTTGCGAGAATTTTGTAGCTCCCTCTGCAAAATCATTTCCGATTCCTCTACGGAATGTTATCATCTCAACAATTTCTTTAATTTTATCTAATTCACCCCAAGAAATATCTATACCCCCCACTTCTTCTGGTTTAATGAGTCCTTTTTCCTGACATTCCATTAACCAGCCTATCACTTCAGATGTCGAAAGGGAATCTAATCCCACTTGGTTAAGATAGTAATTCATTTCTAGAGCGAATTCTAGATCTGATGCTCCAATACGAGTAGTAAATCCACAAAGGGTCTCATATTCAGGCCCTTCAGCCTCATAATCACCACAGATATAATACCTAGAACAGTGTAAATTACAATTAAAGCAGCCTTTATTTTTTACCTTGTAATTCTTTGCAAGATGCTCTCCAGATACCTTGTCAAGGTATTTACAAACTCCTTTCTGGAAGTGATTTGTCGGGAGAATCCCTATCCCATTCAAATCAGTCATAAGCATCGTGGTTCCGAGATTGTAACGTTTAGAGTATTCATTATGGTTGAATATTTCTTTTTTAATTTTATTTACTTCAGAAAGGAAAGCTAGTGGTTCTGCTACTTCAACAGAACCGTTTCCATGTACAGCTACAGCTTTTAAATTCTTTGAACCCATCACTGCTCCCATTCCTGTTCGACCACTCGCTCTATTTCCACTAGAAATAACCGAGGAATATAGTACTATATTCTCCCCTGCAGGCCCTATAGCTGCTACTTGAATTGAAAAATCCCTATTCTCTTTTCGAATCTTATGAGTAGTATCTACTATAAAATTCCCCTTATAGTGGGGACAATCGATAAATTCAACCTCTGAATCAGTTATCATCAAATACACTAAACAGGATGCTTGACCAGTGATGATAACCTGATCAAACCCTGTTAATTTCATCTCAGCTCCGAATTGCCCTCCTGCAGCAGAGTCTCCTAAAATTCCCGTTAATGGAGATTTCGCAGATATTGTGAAATAAGCGGATGCGGGTAACATGGAACCAGTTAATGGGCCGACACCAAATATCAGAATATTTTCAGGGCCAAGAGGATCACATTTTGGATCTATTTCTTCATATAACCTTTTGGTATTTGCTGCTCGCCCTCCTATCACATTCCTGATCCAGTTCTTCTCTAAAGTTTCAACTTTATATCTTCGTTCAGTAAGATCGACACGTAAAACCTTTCCTCCATAACCGTACTGCATTAAAAACTACCTCCTCCAATTATCCCTTATCTCATTTCCCAGTTTCTCGATATAGTGCATACGCTTTTCACTAGGATTCATTTTCCCAACCTCTTTCTTAAGTTCGGTGAGGGAGATATTCGAGGATTCGTGAATGTAAGTAATTATGCCCTCGGTACAGACTTCAACACATTTTGGAGAGCCTCCACATAGATCACAGACATAGACTAATTTGTTGAAGATCTGTATCGCTCCTATAGGGCAATTTCTCTCACATTTTCCACACAATGTGCATAATGTAGGAGAAATTATTATCTGTCCTTGATCACCTATATTAATGGCATTTGAAGGACAGTCCAAACAAAATCTTTCTTGACATTGAAGACAAAGAACTGGGCCGTCAATTCCTATCTGATACAATTGGACGATTTTTATTCTCGCCATATTCCGATTGACTCTACCTGTATGATACATGGTACAGGTAGTCTCACACATTCGACAGCCAGTACACTTGCTAATATCAACTTGAATCATCATCAATCAATTCCAGACGATATTGGACGAGCCCCTTAGGATCGGGACAAGAAAAATGTTTGACTTTTTTCACCCAGTGATCGTCATCAAGCTTTTCTTTTTCAGAAAAAATTGGAAAAATTGGCATCATGCTTTGGAGTGCCCAAATACAGAGAAATTTTCCCTCTGGAATGTTGAGTTTTGATCCTTCTATGAAGAAACAGTCACCTACAAGCATAGGGAGATTGCAATAACCATCGATCCGTTCAACAGTCACTTTAATTTTTGTCATTTTCAAACCCAATTGAGAAAAACAGATTTTCACTTTATCTATTTACTTTATTGAACTTGTTAACGTCTAAATGTCAATTCACAATTGTGATCTTACGAATATCAATACAAAAGATTTTAAATGAATATATTCCTTATTAATGAATGGTGTCTTAAGAGACATGTTGAAAACAGGAGTTAAGCCAATAATAATAAGTTTCTTGCTTATTGTCGCTTTTGGCAACATAATGATTGAAGTAAAATCCAATGAAGACATTCCTATCACTCCAAATGATGAGTTCTTCACTGAAGCAATTGATTTCTTCGATATTGACCCTGATACTTATCGTTTGGTGGTCATGGGAGGAGTGGTTAATTCCCTGAACTTATCACTCGAAGAAATTAAAGCTATGCCCGTTACTTCCGAAATTGTACGTTTGACATGCATTGGTTACAAATCTGGAGCAACATCATTAACTGGGGTTGCTAATTGGACTGGTGTAAATCTGTATTACATTTTGAATCTAGCTCAAATTAATTCTGACATTACACTTGACATCTCACTTTATACCCCAGATTTAAACCCATGGGCTTTTTCAACAAGTTTAAGCTTAGAAGAAGCGTTTTGGGATGATGTCATTTTAGCATACGAAATGAACGGAGAACCCTTACCAAAAGAGCATGGTTTTCCTATTCGCCTCGTCTGTCCACGTTTTTACGGCTATAAATGGATAAAATGGTTAGCCTATATTAATGTAACAACAAAGGACTACAAAGGATATTACGAAAGTAATGGTTATGACGATTCTCCTTATGTAGACATTTCTCTTCCGATTTATTATTCCCCAACTAGATCTGATATTTCTTTTCCTAGGTCAAAATCAATCCCTTGGCTAGGGTTAGAAATACTTCTTTCAACATTAGCAATGATAACAATCACACGTTCTGTTATTAGACACAGAAAAGAGAGGTAATCAAGGCCATTCGTCAGGCTAAACTTCGTTCTCCAGTTTGGACTTTCCATAGAGAGGCGTATAGTTGATTGTCCTCAATTAATTCATTGTGAGTCCCTTGCTTAAGACTTTCTCCATTTTTTGTAACAAAGATTTTGTCTGTATTAGTAATGCAGTAGTTTGAACAATAAAAAACTAGATACGAAAAAAGAAGAGAGAGAGCAATCAAATAAAACAAGTCGATATTCTTGTGAGAGATATCATTAAAACTCAAAAAATGAATTTTTCAACCATCTTTTGGATTATTGAGAAAATCGGAGAAACAAACATGAAAAAAGATATTC
>CAZALJ010000034.1:0-10921 GCA_964485715.1 uncultured archaeon | reverse complement strand
AGATACCATGATTGAAAGCCTAAATATGGCTCTCCAATCCTTTGGTACCACAGATAATAATAGATAAATTATTCTGTCATCTTAGCTGAAAAAGCTCTTTTTCTCTTCTCATAAGACATTTAAACTAACTTTAGCTTTAATTTATCTATTATTTTAACTTTCTTTCTTTGTAATTTTTCTTTTCTTTCTTCTAACCGTTTGATTATCTCTGTGTGTTTATTTTCAGAAATTTCACTATTAAGAAATTTCTCATCTGCAGCGTTAATAGACTCCTCAACACGGGCTAAAGCTTCATCTATTTTTTGTAGCTGAGGATGGTCCTTTGATATGTCCTCTACCTCGAAATCTAATGTAATTTCATTTGGAGATGCCCCCTCAATGATCTGGGTTTTTCGAAGATCCGATTTATAACGCATAGTAACTTTTTTTTCTTTTTTAAAGTGTTTGTGGTCACGTTTGTGTTTTGATTCATGCCTTTCCAAGCTTTTCAGGCCCTTTAGACCTTTTAGGCCCCTCAAGCCTTTCTCTTTCTTAGGTGTATCACTTAATACTTCATCTTCCCCTACGATGAACCCTAACTTCTCTCCTTTCGAATCAGTTAATAACAACTGAGGATCTTCTTCAAAAA
This sequence comes from uncultured archaeon, assembly GCA_964485715.1. GTDB lineage: Archaea > Asgardarchaeota > Heimdallarchaeia > Hodarchaeales > Hodarchaeaceae > Hodarchaeum. Next base: position 10,293 of record CAZALJ010000034.1, on the reverse strand, counting down.
GAGTTTCTACTCGTTTAGTAAATAATTGATCGAAGTTACGTTGATCTTGGATGATTTTTGTCCGCATTTCTTCTAAATCAAATTTTTCTCCCTCCTGAATGTCAATCCCAAATACACGGACTTTCTCTCCGAGAGGGGTTTCAATAACGGAAACGAAAGGGGTCTGTACAAAGGAATAATCAGGTGTTTCCATAACGGTCACAAAACCCCCAAACACCTGAACATACTGGCCAACTCCTTTAATTTCAATAACTTTCACAAGACCTCCAAGTATATGAACCAGCTCTAACATGTTAGATTCAAAGACATAAACTCCTGGTAACCTCACTAAAGAGTAATCTTCTGTTTCTGTAATTGAATACTTAGATGGAGTAGCATCGAAAACTGATGAGAAGAGCCCTCGTGGCCCGCGCCATGTTTTGAGGTCATTCAGAGCCTTCTTACTTTTTTCCCAGATCTCTGTAACAGCATCAATCCCTGCGCTTTTCAACTCAGTTTCAGTCAGTTCGCTCATTTCTTTTGGAGTTAACTGGAGCTTTACTTTATCCCATTCTTCTGGTGGTAACCATATCGTGGTAGTGCCCTCAATTTCTTTTTTTGTAGAGGATTCTTGATCTTCGGTTTTTGTCTCCATTTCTGACTTTCCCATAAGAACCAATGCTGTACCCTTCTCGGTGACTGTTGGTACAGCAATTGTTCCCTTATCTACGGTAACTGTTGTCTTTCCCTTACTCACAAGTTTCATTTGATCAGTAGGGATCGTATAAACTCGTTCTGGTTTCTTAAACTCAGTTGCTCGTATTGTCTGGGCGAAAGTTTGAACTCGGTTCCCGAGCTGACTTGTCGGGTCAATCACTTGAGTTTGATCAGAGATTGCACCCACTAAAGATCTAAATCTACTTTTATCGTGTTTTTTTGGCGTAAAAATTAATATAAATCCTAATAATAAACTTAAAAATGCAGCGAATTGAAATGGTTCAAGATATGCTGAACTAATCCACTGTAGTAAAAGGAAAATAAGCAGACAAAAACCTCCAGCCAGTAAGGCGTCACGAAATCTTTCTGTTCGAGATTTTAAGGCCTGATATTGATTAAAAAGGTCAGTTGCACTTAAAGAAAGTTTTTTGGGAGCTACTGGAAGCAAACTCCCGAATAAAAACATGATAAATGAAATAATGAGTAATAAATCAAAATCCACGAAATCAAAATAAAGAGGATGGAAGAGATAAATTCCTTTAAAAAAATAAATTACCAAAGTTGCCAACCAAGAGCTTTGCAGGATCCTCTGAATATAGAACCAATAACCCATTTTAAGAGTTTGAGGGGAGAAACTATTCCAAAGAATCGTAAAAGGAATGAGAATGCATACAATCGTTCTTTCAATTTCTCCATAGTCAAATCCATTGAGATTTGGTACCGAGTAGTTTGGGGTAGAAATTAAAATAAGAATAAAAAAAAAGAGCATTTTTGCGGCACGATTCATTGGGGAAGCTGCTGATTTTTCATCTTCTATAAGATACATATACAATGGTGTGAATATGAATAGAGCTATTAAACCAGTGAATATTGTAGCACGAAATATTACAGTTTGTGGAAATAAAAATGCTGATATCCACCAAAAAATCTGCAGAAGTAGAAAGACCAAATCAAGAAATGTTCTTGGTTTGAAAAACTGCTCCGTTTGGTCTAGTGCGAATCCTTCTAATGACCGATATTGTGGCAATTGATAGTGTTCTGTCACGTAAAAATCAACCTCTACATAATGATGGTCTTTAATTAGCGATAAGCGGTTGTATTGTAAAAATTTCCGCTGATGAGGTTTTACATTTTTTTGTATAAGACTTACTTATCTAGTTTAAAAACCCTAGTTTTGTGGTAATAACAAACCAAGATAAAAGAAATAAAGTTTAAGAAAAAATTTAACTATATTTATTCAAGTAAATTATTATGCAAGACGTTGTCCTCCACAGAATGTACAACCCTCGTTCGTGATTTCCAGGGGATTAACTAAAGCGCCACATTCCGAACATACCATGAGTTCTTCTCTTGGTGTATCTATTTCTAATTCGTCATTTCCATTTGCAAAAATTTCGTTTGTTTCCAATTCTTGAATCTCTTCTGAAGAAATAAGTGGCACTTTTTCAAGTGTTCCTTTAGTCTTCGATATTAATACGGATTTAGAGGGTGCTTTACCTTTAATAGCACTCTTAGAGCTGACTATTTTCTTATCATTTGTTTGATTAACCGCACTGACAAGTTCTAGTGATAATTCATCTTTTTGATTTTCATTTTGAAAAAGACTAACCAAGCTTTGAGATCCTAATTTTTTTTGCTTAGAGGATTCAATACTAATAGTTTGCTTTTTAGTCTTTATCATAGGTCTTCTGGTTCTTTGTTTTTTCTTGATGCTCTTTTCTGGCTTTTTCTGGATATGATATTGCACTTTCTGACGCTGTGTTGTTTCTATTCCGTTCAAGTCTAGTACCCTTTGTGTTTGTGGCGTTAACTGTTGAGCTTCCATTGGATATCGAATCATTCGATCGTAAATTCGTCCAGGGCCAAAAACATCTTCAATATATTGATTGACATCAATTAATTTCTTTAAATCTTCTTTGGTTGAGAGTTCGCCAAGCATAAAACTTAGAGTAGCAATCGCGTGTTTTACTAAGACTTCTTTTATCTTTTTAAATTCAAAATCAAAGATTTGACGCGGGATAACATGATTCCCCTTTATATTCAGCATTTGAATCCTTGTACCTGGATCTACAGAATATCCTAGATCTTTTAAAATGTATGCTGCAGATACTTGAGGCAATTTTGATTTATATGCTCTCAATGGTTTATTAATCGCTTTTGGTTTGACAAAGTAACTAGGATCTATTCGACGTTCTGCCATCTCGGAACGAATCATGTTTGCTTCTTTGTTTGCATTTTCATACAGCTGATTAAGTGTGATAGGATTGTCCAGATTGTATTGTTGTAAATAGGTGTTAATGATTTTCTCTTGAAAATACTTCTGGAGTTTTGAAAAATCAGCACGTTTTGATTCTAAACCCGTTAATTCTTTCTCTATCCACATTTGGGCCTCTGGTTTATAATTATAAACAATATATTTCTTCTTTCCCATCACAAACTGGAAGTCATAGGGACCATCCTGTTCAAACCGGATGAGACTTTTACTTGAATGAGTAATAGTGTCAATTTCTCCATTATTTATCCAGTAATTATCATTCCTTGAAAATGTTGCTACTTTTTCGTTGAGAATTTTATCAATAAGGCTAACTTTGAAAATTTTTGATCCATTTTCTTTATGGGGGTTATCAATGGTGACTGGGAATTCTAAAGGGAATAATTTTGGAACCCAAAGCCAGATACCGTCTGTATCTAACTCAGTTACTAGTCCTATTTCTTCTAGTTGGTTAGCAGCCCAAAATATCAAATCAGCAGATAGTTTTGTTGTAATTCCAGCGCATGGCATACTAGCATTCCTAACACCTCCCTTCATACCAAGAAGCCCATAAATGCTGTTTAAAGGAACTTTCATTCCGATTTGGGCGCTGTCGTGAAATTTTTGTTTCCGTAGTAACTTAAGTGGGACTGGTTGGTTTTTTTTCTTTTTCTGGGAAATAATTTGAGATAATCGTTTAGTTTCAAATTTATGTTGGACACGAGTATTGAAAAAATCATCCATAATCCTAGCAACGAAATTATAAGCCTTTTGACAGACTCGTGAATAAACTGATAATAATATAGTCATTTTCTTGGTTCTAACATCTAGACTCAAAAAGCAATTGAGGGGTAACTGAAAATTCTCCGGTGTATCCTCAAAAATTTCGAATTGATTTTGATCCAGTTTGGTTGTGAGTTGTGTGGCTTCGACAGAGTTAAGGAGCCACTGTTGAAGTGCAACGAATGGATCTTTTGATATGCTTGATCCAAGATAAGTACGATTAATAGGTACTTTTTCAAGTTTTGACCCGTCTCTAAGAATATAAGCTTCTGTCTTCTTTCCATCAAATGTGAATACTTCTTGAGAACGAGTAATTCCATTTTGACTAGGTTCATATTCCTTGCATTTGGCTTCGTTCTGGGGTGTGCAGGATGTGCATTTAGTAGATTTTTTGCCTTTGAAATGGCAAGGTCGGTTCGCTGCAATTTTGATTACCCAATCACCTTCAAAGAAACAACTATCATCAGGTTCATACAATTCACATACCCTACATGAAATTAAAGGTACTATTCCTGATGGTTGCAGTTTAAATTGACGAATTTGGGAAGGATACATAGAAGTAACATCAACGTGTATTCCGTTAAGTTGAGTATCTCCACTCAGGGAAGACAATTGGTCAATTTGGGCTAGAATTTCCGTAGTAACTTCTTCAACATTCACTGGTTGAAAAGTAGACATCTTTTCCAAAATGTTTCGCACGTAATCTAGTTGTTTCGTGAGCTCTTGAGGTGGTGTACCATTTTTTAAGAGTTCATCTTCAAACTGCTTGAGAAATTTTACAGGATCCTCCGAGTACTCTACCTTCACTTCCCCAAATTTAGCTAAAAGATCCTTATCAAATTCTTCTTTAATAACTTTCTTAGCCAATAATTTGCTTTCTTTTGCAATTACTTTTCGAATAATTTTTTTGAGGGTTCTCAACGCTTTTTTATTAACCTTATATTCATAATAAAGATCACTTCGCCATATTCCTGGTCTCCTAGCTTCGACCAGTCCTCCCGTGTAAGCCAAGGATTCAATATCAATGCTAGGTGAAAAAGAAATGATTTCTTTTTGTCCAATTCTCCTTCTCCCTATTATCTGATGTTTATAATCTTCAGCATCAATTAAAAGGTCATCTAATGATCCTGCACGTCGTGTTAACAATTCTGATGCTGGTACAGGAAATATTTGACCCATAGCAATAAAAAAGTCAAGGACTATTTCGCGTACATATTTCCAAGTGATGTAACCATCAGAACCAGCATAAGCAACAGCTGAAACTGGATCTGATTTAATGTTTAACAGTGCTTCTCTCCCAATAGGTATTATTTTCAGCTTTTTCTCAACACTCGGCTTCAATCCTAGATCTTTTTTAGGAAGATAACTATATTTTTCATTGAACAAAAAGGCATCTAAGTGTATAATACCTGCTCCTGCTACATGATCTATGTTTGCAGAAGAATAATACTTACGTAAATCTTTTCGACTCAGATTCCTTGTTTGACGAATTTTAAATTTGATTTCAAACCCAGTTTCCTTTTCAAAAGAGATTTTATGCTTTTCCGAACGAATAGCGAGAAAGGGAAGATCAAAACGACCTCCAAAGAAGTCTGTAAGAACATCTGGTCTATAATCATCTACATATTGATAGAACAACTGTATTAATTCTTTTTCAGTCTTTACAATGATTACTTCTATCGAAAATCTCTCAATTACTTCTGAAAGTTCTTGTGTTGTTTCGGAGTATTCCCAATCGACCCATGGTTTAAGATGATCATCATCCCTTTGTCGAAGGAGCATATCAAAGTTTTTGGCATTTTTCGTTTCAACTACTCTTGAGTTAATGATCAATTTGTTTTCATTGCCTGAAAACAATGAAATCATTGATATTTCGTCTTTATTGGGATTAGGATCACGAGTTTGTTCAAAGTCTGTTTCGATATCAAATGCGAGAATTCGTAAATGGGGAGGTGCTTTATCAGGAATTAGAGAAAGATTTTGAATTTCTCCCCCTCTAATTTCAGCTAGGTACCAAGCTCCAACTCGAACATTATGATCTATTGCACAACGATGGTGAAACAGTACATCAGCTTCTCGCCATTCCTTTACTCCAGGTATTTCCTCACTTTTTGTCCGTAGATTTGGTACTGATCCTGGACGATCCGCTGTTACTTTGATAAATGGTTTTCTAATTAAAAATGTGAGATTTGCTGCATCAAAATAATCGCCTTTCTCTACTTTAATTACCTGTTTCTCTCCAATTTCTCCAATCTGTGCCATTATTCTATTGATCTCTTCTTGTGACAAATCCTCCTCAAGCAGCAAGTAAAAATATGGCTCATGTCTTAAAAATGCTTTACGTTTCTGATGATCTTCATCTAAGAAATAAATCTGGATTCCATTAATTAATTTCGATTTATTATATTCTCTATTTTCGTACTGAGAATAAGTATCAGAAATATCCTCCCAATGACTTGAAGTTTCATAATCTAGTACAAAAATGGGGATTTTTACTCGTTCATTATAAATATATGGTCGAAACCAGTTCCGATAACCTGAATGAAAGGACCTTGTCCGACCTGGTTTTGACATAGTATCGACTCTAAATATGAATTACCTAAATAGGTACAATTAATAGCAACGCAGCTGAATTCATTAGAGGTATATTTTCGGAGTATGGATTCACCTTCATTCATTCTATTCATGATTCTTTGGCGATATTGTTCTCTCGAAACCATTAAAATATGAGATTAGCATATTCGAAAAAAGCCCCTCTACTGAATTAGGTATTATAAATTGACACATCACAATTTAAAAAGGTGCGTGATACCCTTAGGCTTTTATAAGGAAGATATATCTTTATAAAGTGCCTTTATAAACTCTGATTTTAACTCCCTTCTCATTTCCTCCAATAGGCTTAAAATACAACGAAAAACTAAAATAAATGATTATAGTCGGAATTTTTATATTGATTAAATAATCAGAAGAAGAAAAAAGGTTTAACATAGTGATTGTATCTAGAGTTACCTCCAAGAGTGATCCGTATAAACTGACTCAGTTTTTTCGAAAAATGATTGAAAAATTATCCTCATTACTCTCCTCAGAACTTACTGTTCCAAATTTGTTTGTTAATGAACTTGGATCCCAAATTGAAAATAATAAAGAAAGAGAAAATGCCTCTAAAACTAGTGTTGCATACTTACTGATCGCACAAATTATTTTCTACCGAATATTGAGTGAAAAACGAACAGATCTTCCCAAAATCGACCTAACCTCCCTTAAAAATCCTAATGATTTAGCAGATTATTATAGAAGTGTTCAAAAAATCATATATAATCCTATCTTCAAATTAAACATTGTGAACAGGCTAAATAACAATGCTTTTAAACTTTTAAAAGATTATATCAAGGTTATTTTTAGTTTAAAACCTGAAACATTTCAATATGATGTTTTAGCGCTTGTTTTCAACAGTTTAGTACCTCCTTCCATTCGAAAACCTATGGGAGTATACTATTCAAAAATTGAGACCGCTAGATTATTAAGCTACCTTGCTATCGACTCTGCTGGTACTAAAGTTCTTGACCCTGCTTGTGGAAGTGGAGCCCTATTAATTTCCTGCTATCAACGAAAGAAAGAGTTGTTACTTTTAAAGAATGGAAAATTTAGTATTGATGATCATAGACGTTTTCTCTCTTCAGAAATCACAGGTATTGATGTTATGCCTTTTGCGGTCTATCTTTCAACAATACACCTCGCCTTCCAAGCTCCCCATTGGAATACCCATCAAACTAGACTGGTTGTCTTCGATTCTACCCTTATTAACCCCAAATTTAAAATTCCGTTAAAGTTTGGTATTACTGAGGATGATAGAAATATAAAATCTTCAAAAAATCTATTCATTGATTGTGTTGATCTTGTCATCATGAATCCTCCATTCGTTAGACAAGAAAGTTTGAAAAGTCTCAGATTATCCTATAAGGATGAATTACAGCAAGCTTTTAATGAATATATACCACTTATTGATAAAAGAATGAGTTATTATTGTTATTTTCTCTTCTTAGCTGATAAGTTTTTGAACAAAGGGGGAAAGATTGCTGCAGTTCTCCCTGCAAGCTTTTTACGAACAAAATCCTCATTTAGAATCAGGAAATGGTTATTAAATGAATACAATATTTGTAATATTATAATAAGAGAAGATAAACCATATTTCTCTGAAGATACATCTTTTCGCGAAATTCTATTAATCGCAAAGAAGGGAGAGAGGACTGGTAAAATTGCTTATATTATCCTGAAAACTCTAACTCCTAAGAATATGCCAACAAAGGACCAGCTAAGATCAATTCCTCTTGATGAACATTTTTCAACCAAAGAATGGGAATTAAGGATTGTATCAAGGGAGAAACTATCACCAAACAACCTCTTCCTACCTGTTGCTACAAAAGATTATTTTCTATTTAAATCTGTGTCACGAATTTATAAAAATGGCGCTTTAATTTCCATTGATGCTTACCTCAATAAAACAAGAGGGAAGATTCATCGTGGAATTGAAACTTCAAAAGGATTTAGAATCCAGGAAATGGTAATTCATAACCCAAAATCTTGTTATTTAAGCCTTGGTGACGGATGGGTAGTTAAAGATGAAACAGAAACGTCTATCAAAACGTTTCATCGTCACACGAAGATAGAAATCAGAATACCAAAGGAGTGTCTTATACCTCATTTACGTCGAATGACAGGGGAAAATAGATTGGATATTAGTGATAAGAAAGAGTTTGTTATTACCTCTTCATTCTCACGATTTGAAAATTTTCTTAGTGTAAGGAAAAAAGACACTAAAAACATATCTTCAGCCAATCTCAAGAATTGGAGAATTTATGTTGAGGAAAGAATGACAAATGTGATGATTGCACGGCGGTTTGATATCAGTTCTTCGGGTACTTTTCTATTATCCTTCTATAGCAAAGTAAAGGTAGCCCCACCTGGTGTTATGTGGGGTATTTCAGGTCTAACAAGCGATGATGCTAAAATTTTTTGTTTGTGGTTTAATAGTACATTGAATTTACTTCAAATTTTCTTCAATAGAGTGGAAACCCGTGGAGCATGGATGCAGTTACATGAATATGTCATAAAAGACTTAAAAATGCCAAATATTCATATTTGGACTAGAAAAGAGCGTTACCCTTTTTATCAATTGTTTGATGAAATCAGAGATCAAAAATTTCCCCCACTGTGGCAACAACTTGCAATGAATATCCTTTCTTCAGAAATTAAGCCTCAAGATAGTGATTTACTGAAAAATCAATATCCTTCATTCGAGAAAATCGTAGGAAAACAATTCAAACCCCGAAAGAAACTAGATTATTTACTCTTAGACATACTAGGAATTGTTTCTCCAAACGAATATGAATCCTTCTTACAAAAAATCTATCTGAGCCTTTTACTTGAGTTTGCAGTCTTGAAAAAGATGATGAAATAACTGCTTTTATCCCTCGAGTGGAAATATTTATCAAACAACTATTAAAAGAGTTACCTCGCTCAGAACCTAAGATGAAGAATAAAACTATTTTAATCAACAAGGAAGTAGATACTACAAATTAGGAGTTTTTTTAAGATATGTCCTTCTTTACTCGAACATTAGAAAAATACAGGACAGAACTTATTGCATCGTTGTTAGCTCTTGTTCTGATATGTACAGGTCTCATATTACCTTCCTTTATACCTGATCAATTAGCTAATGCTCCACCTGGTTATGAAGATGCAACATGGATTAAAAATCTTCTCTCTATTCTCCTCATCGGAATGGGTATTCTATGTTTTCTATGGCTTGTGTTAATTCATCGATACATTATGCATAAAAGTAAGAAAGATTACATGTATTGAGGCCCTTTTTTCATTCTTTTTAGGATACAACAGCATACCCTTTTATTAGAAATTTCATTCAAAAGTAAATAGATAAGAAGAAGGCACAGCTCTCTTCTAAATAGAATAGAGGTTAAGCAATGTCTAACCAAAAAGAACCTGTGATTGTCTCATCTAAAGTCTGGGAAATACTTCTTGAAATTGAAGCCTTGAGAATGAAGGAACGAAAGTTAATTCGAAACCTCTGGTATGATTTGAAGGAACATCATCACCGTAGAATACATCAAATGGTCTTTGAACAGGCTTTACAATCAGATTCTGCCTTTTCTTCCGTTTCGCGAAAGGAGCTAGACAATTGGGTTTCAGAAAACATCACCACAGTGTTTATAACACTCATTGAACAAGGGGACATTATTGTCCAGGAGGAAGAACCGAGCAAACCTCGAAAGTGGTTGTTTCAAGGAATAGAGAAAATTAAAAAGAAGATAGATGAATCTCGTCAAAAAAATTTTAAAGAAAAAAGAAATTAAATTAATTCCACATATTGAGCAATCAATTTTTACCCACCAAGATTCTTTTCTTTTCACCCAAAGATGGAGGAAAATAAAGTTCCTTATTCATTCACTCAATTTTTAAAAATATCTCAAACTCCAAAAAAGGTAATTAAAGTTCTTTTTGATATTTACTCAAAACTGAGTTCATTGGGATTCAATTTCCAGAGA
>CAZALJ010000033.1:6959-10968 GCA_964485715.1 uncultured archaeon | reverse complement strand
AAACTCTCATCATCAGGAATCAATATCACAATGCTCCAGTGATCTTTTCTTATTTTCGAAGAATGGATCGAGGGTTTCGTCGAAGAAGTTTTTCTTCGTTTGAAAGCGATGGAAACCATTCATTCTTCCTCATTTTTTTCGTCCCAGTTTTAATTTTCTTATTGATATCATTATGAAACTTCAAAGAAGCTGCAAAGAGAATCAATGTTCGCACAAGAACATTATCAACAAGACGTTCATCAGTAGATTTCAGCGCGATATCATATCGACCACCGACATCAAATTTTTTGCCATCGATTTTTCCAAACTGTTTATCCCCAATGCCATTTACAACCCGATAATCGATTCCTGGTCCCGTCTTATGTTTTAAAATGATTGGAACAAATCCTTCTTCATCATCAATACGGAAGACAAACCATTCTGGAACTAACCACGACATCCCGCCACGAATCTTGTTCAATGGGATTAAGTACTCATAATCATCAATCATTAAATTAAAACTGGGAAAATCATGTCGTGCTGATAGTGAACGAGTGAACTCACGACCAACCATTTCTTCTAGGGTTCCTTGATAATACATTGATTTAGAAAAGAGTTTGATTACTAAACGGCGTTCCAATTTATTTTTTTCATCATCCCACAGACCTTTCCGATATCCTAGATACCCAATGGTCTCCTTTTTTCCTTTCTTTTTTTCAAAGACTTCTCCAAAGAGTTCAAGATCCCTAGAAAATTGACGTGATTTGGCCATATGTTCTTCTTTTTGTTTTATTCCGATGATTTCGTCATGTAGTTTAGTCTTCCAAAGATCTACGGTGATTTTACGTTTAATTTCAGTAATAGGTATTGCTTCTTCTTTTTCAGTCATTTTTCTCACTTTTTTTCTAATTGATGAGATTCGACAAGTCAACTTATTCTTATCTTTTAAAGATATTTTTCTAAATAAATGCCTGTTTTTTCTTGTCGTAGTTAGGTTCTCTGGTGATAAAAGATTATAAATTGCATATTAAACTTCTAATTGTTATCAATTCAAATTTTATGGGTAATCATAATTATGAACAGGATCACTAGGAATTTCCTGTTTTGAATTTCTCTAAAATTATTTAAAAATCGAATAAAAGCGATAAAACTTCATTTTTCAACTTTTTACTCAGTATCAAGTTCTGTCTAATTTTTTTAAGGGAAGTGAAGAGGGTAAAATGAATATTGATTAATAAAAATGCTTAATAAACATAAGAAAATATTCCAAGTTAGTTTCTGTGAGTTAGATTTACTTTGGATGAGTCTTTAACCAACGCTGCTGAACCACGAATCTACCAACAAGTCATATTTTCTGAGTGTGTAACAAATCCAGGGAATACTCTTGTCGTTCTTCCAACAGGTTTAGGCAAAACTGTAATCATGGCTTATTTAGCAGCATATTACCTAAAAAAAGATGTTACTAAACAGATACTCATATTAACCCCGACTCGGCCTCTTGTTCATCAGATAAAAGAGATGTTTTTGGAATTCATAGGTAATCTCTCCCCTGATGTGGTTCTCGAGGTATCAGGAGAAGTTTCTCCTCCTAAACGGAAAGAAAGTTATCCGACTGCCAGAATTATTGTAGGAACACCCCAAACAATTGAAAATGACCTTACATATGATCGGTTAGATTTTCAGAAAATAGGATTGCTTTGTATCGATGAAGTTCATCGAGCTACTGGAGATTATGCTTATGTAGGGATTGCTAAACAAGCGGGTTGTCAGATCATAGGGTTTACTGCAACACCTGGGAACAATCCTGAGAAAATTCATGAAGTATGTGAAAATCTCAGAATTTCCAAAGTATCTGTCACAGACACCACCGATTTAGATGTTAGTAAATATATTTCCATACATACTCCAAAAGTCATTTGGATAAAGCTTCCCGTGGAATATGAATTAATTCTTAAAGAACTACAAAGTTACCAGGATGAATTAGTACGAACTCTAAAAGAGCATATACCAGGGAGTCTGGATTCAAAATATTTGGGAAAAAAAGAAGCCTTAGGGATTCACCAACAAGTTGTGATGCTCACTAAGCAAGATCCTACATTTGGTGAGTTTTTAATTCTCAGTTCCAATTTAATTCGAGTGCAGCATCTTAAAGAACTCGTAGAAAGCCAAGGGTTTCCTCAAGCGCTTCGTAGCCTTCAAAAATGGCACCGAAAGTCTTCATCAAAGGCATTAAGAATTTTTCTTGAAGATAATCGAATTTCAATCCTCGAGAGAAAATTATCAGAAAAATCGATAATTCATCCCAAACTCCAGCACTTAATAGATGAAATTAATGATGTCTTTAAAACAACCGCTTCGAAAGACTCTAAAATTATTATATTCAGTAATTATCGCGATACCATTCGATTCCTGCACACAGAACTATCTAAACACGGTATCAAAACTGGAATATTCATCGGTCATACGAGTACGAAGGATGATAAAGGGTTAACGCAAAAACAACAATTAAAAATTATCGAAGAATTCAAACAAGGTGATTTAAAGATTCTTCTCAGCACTTCGGTTGGTGAGGAGGGGTTAGATGTTGGAAATTGCGATTTAGTTGTGTTCTATGATTCAGTACCTTCTATTGTCAGGGCAATTCAGCGGCAGGGAAGAGGCCGAAAGAAGAGGTCTCGGGTTATCCATCTTGTAACTAAGGGAACTCGCGATGAGGCAATGTATTGGGCAATAAAAAGAAAAAGTAAGAAAATGAGCAATTTTCTAAAGAAAGATCTACCTCATTTATTAGAAGACAAAAAAATACAAGATAATCGAGAAACCCTAGAACAATTCTTTTCGAAACAAGAAAAGAAAGACCAAATCAGAGCAATGTCTTCGGAACCCCTAATTATTATTGATACTCGTGAAACTACAAGTCGTATCCCGAAATTATTAAAAAAAGAAGGAGCTCGTTTACGACCACAAGAGCTAGAAGTAGGCGATTATGTTCTTTCTAATCGCTTGATTGTAGAGCGGAAATCTTATTCAGATTTTATAAGTTCAATAGTCGATGGAAGGTTGTTTCAACCCTCATCACCAGGACAGCATTCCCAATTGGCAAGACTGGCTCAACAAAAGTTACCATTATTATTGATTCAGCTTGAGTCAGAAGTACTGGGGCGACAAATCCATATAAACAGTGTTATGGGTGCCATTAGTTCAATTATTCTTGATTTTAGAATTCCTATAATCTTTACCCGCAGTGATTCAGAAACGGCCACACTTCTATTCCAGCTAGCTAAACGTGAACAAATAGATTCCACTGTTGAGATTTCATTACCTTCTGTGACAAAGAAAGAACAAAATATAAGAGAAGTTCAATTGTTTATGTTAGCCGCGATCCCTGGTATTAATATTGCGAAAGCAACAGAGTTATTGACCAAGTTTAAGACCATCCAGGCTATTGCTTCAGCTGATTTAGAAGAATTGACAACAGTCCCACAAATTGGAAGAAAACTAGCTACTCGAATTCAAACTGTTTTGACTTCTTCAGGGAATAGTATTCTCCCATGATTTCACGCTTTATATTGGCCCAGAATTTGAAGTCTCTTCTTTAACAACTATTTCATCGAGTTTAGAGTAGAAAAGTTGAAGAGTTTCTTTCATATGAGTAGCAAAAGCAGTCTGATTCTCACGAAATTGTTGAATATCATCTTCAAATGACTTCAAAGAACCTTCAATTGCTTGAATCCTGCTTTTTACATTTTTATTCGATTGTGTGTTTTCAATCTCAGCCATTCGGGTTTCTATACGAATTAAACTCTGCTTTAATTTTTCTAGATCGTTTTCAAATCCTGTTAGTAAGATTTTCAATCCTTTTGATGTGATTAGCTTCCCCCAAGGGGTGTCTACGACTAGTTCTTCATCATCCATTATTAGAGCCCCTGATTCTTAGTTTGAATAATCAGGTTATATTGGATTATTTGAAAAAAACTCCTTATTTAAATTTTACTTTATTTAACAGGTAAATTTTATATTATCTTATAAA
>CAZALJ010000033.1:0-6859 GCA_964485715.1 uncultured archaeon | reverse complement strand
CAAAAAATTAGCAAAGGTTTTTGAACCTTTAAGGATTGGAGTTCTTTCACGAAAGCATTACAGGCGAGATAGACAATGACTTCAAAGACTGATTTAGTAGATCTCAATTGCGAACCATGCTCAATTTGCAAGAAAGCTATTCCGCTAAAGATGAATAAGAACGATTATAAGCCCTCAATCTCAGGAGTTTGTCAAGTTGTAGACATTCATGGTCTCAGTAATTCAGAAGAAAAACATGTACGCATTCTTTATGTTGATGAACGATTTTCTGTTCGTAGTATTTCTGTCATTAGAACAATTGCCGACAGGGCTCGCTAACATTCAAGTAGAACAAGTTTAAGAGGGGTGGGGCAAAATTTATAATTGTATCTCCTCAATATTGCCTCCAATACATGATTTAGCACCTTCTTTGAACCACCAATAGAAGGGAAGAGTGATGAACAGTTCTGTTGCATAGAATGGGAGAATAATCATGAAAAGGAAAGAATAATGGATAATTTGATCATATGTTGGCTGATTCCTTATTAAAATTAAAGCCAGAATAGCAATGATTCCTGCTACTGGGAGGTAGAGGGATGTTAAATTAGTTATTTTAAGGATCTCAATAAGAAGAGGTCCTACTATTTGTGCAACATCCTCCCTAGATTGGGGATCACCTTGATGTATAAATACGGAGTTTATCACATCCATTAACCCAAATGGTAAGGAAACAAACGTGAGGACAATACTAGATATGATATATGGAGTAAGTCTCTGTCTAAAGGATTGCCAGTTTTTAAAGGGTTCTCCTTCTATACGGAGTACCTTCAAAGTTTGTAAGAAATAAAAAAGAATAATAAAGCCAACCATGTATTTTACCGAGGCTGCAAGAACATAGAATACCATACCAAGGACATATTTTTCCTTTTTCTCATAGAAATAATATCCTATAAGGAAAAAAAACCACATAAGCATAGAATTTGTGAATAAAAAGGGAATAATCAAAAGGAAAGTGAAAGGGAGAAGACGATGATGAGGCCAATCTACAAGCTGGGTAATTATCCAATATCCTGGGATTAATAATAAAAAATGTAAAGGTACAAACCAATAGGTATCCAAAAGAGGAAATAAAATATTTCCAAATAAAAGATAAAATAAGCTGTATGTGAGTAAATCAGGAGGAAAATAATGATAACGACCAAGTACAATTCCTGAGGGAGTATGGTGTTCCACAACATCCTCTTGATAGGGATTATGACCTTTTAAAAAGGCTTGAACAGCTGAAGTTATAGCATCATCGACATCTGTGTTAATCACAGCATAAGACAGTAGAAAATAGAGAAAGATGGCGATTAGAATTCCAGTAATCGGATAAAACAATTTTATATTCATCAAATATTTTCTGAAAACTGACTTTAGTCTTTGGTTCTCCTCTTCATTATGATAAATAAACCATAGGATCCATAGAGATATGAAGACAGTATTGTAGAGAATTGGCCCTAAATAAACAAAAAGTAATTCTGGGATATCCATTTCAGACCATCTTGTGTCATAGCTGGCGCATATCGTTTTTTAGCAAAAGAATATATGAAGGCCTCGCCTCTCTCTCTCATCTGAGGTCGATTTTGTGGAAACCTCATCGGAATTTATTCCAGAGGATACTGAGATTTCTCTACGGAAAGCATTTGATAAGAAAACTCTGTTTTTATTAAGTTTTGCAGTAATAGTTTTACTAATCTATTTGTATTTAGGAAACGTAAGCATTCTTACAATGCTTGAAATTATGTTTAGTGCAGACCTCATTATCCTAGTTCCAGGGGCAATATTCACATTTATTGCTGTTTTATTTGATACACTCACATGGAAAGTCCTCTTAGGGGTATCCTCTATCCGACCTTCTACCTCATCTGTTTATCGCATCCAGCTTACCTCATTTTCTTACGGTTTACTAATTCCTAGTGCAGGAGCTATTGAGGCTATTATGAGGATCGCATTGGGAACTAAGGAGTTTATCAATGAAAAAGAAGATCGCAATGCAACTAGTGGAGAAATTCTATCCAGTGTGGTAGCTCATAGACTCTGTGGTTTGATAGCATTCATTCCCATTTCAGCCTTTGTAGCATTTGCAATGTTATTATATTTTAGCGAAATTATCGAGAATAGAACTGGCCAACCATTATCTGATGACGTAGCTATATTATTTATTCTAATTATCTCTTTACTATCCTTATTAGTGATAATTTTTTTTATTCTTATTGCAAAGACCCCTAATACAGCGAAGAGAGTTGTTCTACAAATTTTGAAAGGGTTGTACCCCTTTCCTCTCATTGGAGAATTTGCGAAAAAAGCTGTAGAGCCAAGCGAAAAAATTATCGATGATTTTAGTATCCAATTCACATATTTGGCCCGAAACAAGTTATTGTCTTTAGTTGCCCTTGTTTTAGCCTTTTTTTCTCAAGTTGCACACTGGGTTGCTATTTATTTAATTCTTCATTCTATTGGAATTCCTATATTACTCGATCAAGTAGCAGCAGTTAATTTTCTTGGAGGAACAATAGATGCTATCCCCGTTGGAATTCCAGGGATGGCTGGGTTGAAGGAGATTACATTAACAGTTTTTTTAGAAATGGGCCTTAATTTGGGGCTAGATAAGGCTGCAGCTGGAGCTATATTAGTTCAACTAGTGAAGTTCTATTTCCTTATTATTGTAGGAATTGTAGTTTATATTGTAGGTAAAACTAGGGTCACTTCTCGTGATCTGAAGGAAACAGCCATTTAACACTCCTAAAATAGAGTGAATCAATCTTACATCATAAAACTGCAGCTGGTTAGAAATCTAACCACTTAAAATAAAGGAACATGATATTTGAAATCCTCCAATATGCAATCCATGAAAATTGGTCTGATTTTCTTTTTGAAAGGCAATAACATAAAAAAGAATTTCCCTCCAATTCAACCGTGGTAATCATCATTCCTTTTCAAGTCTATCAAATATGTAGATACCAGCAGAAATCAGTCCTTTTCTGTGAAAAATGGAAGCTACAGGAATAGGATAATCAATTGTAATTATTTTACAAGAATAATTATGTCCTTTGAATAAGCATACTTCAGATGAGTAAAATTCATAATAATGACCTTGAAAGATGAAATTATTAACCCCACGTAGCATACGACGAAGAAAATTGAAGATTAGACGAATATAGCGATTTTTTGTTGTCGGAACAATAATTATGACTCTTCGAGTTGCTATTCTTAATATATCTTTAATGACTGCTGAATAATCTTTAATATGCTCAATAACGTCAAAAGACACTACATATTCAATTGATTGATCCGCAAAGGGAATACTCATCGCGCTGGCCTGGATGACATTTTCTCGTCGCCCAGGATTAAGATCCAGTCCTATTACCTCCTTATATTTCTGTCTTAAACGATTATGACAGTAGAGATGGCCTACAACATCTATATCTCCACAGCCAACATCCAAAACGCGACCTATTCCTTTAGGAATAAGCTGTTCGACAATATCCATCTTATTCATGCAATATCGGAGATAAGTATCAGGAATAAACCTCACCAATTGTTAATTCGGGGTAGGTTTAGAACGAATTAACAGAGTTTAATAGTTGTCGAATTTCGTTTATGATAAAGAAGTTGAGTCGATATATCATTTGAATTAGAACCCTGTAGTTACAAAAATATCAATTTATAGTCGTTAATATAATAAATATTGAAAATTATTGAAGATTAAAGATTAATACAAAAAAGTTATTTGAAAAAGGATACTTTAACTCGAATGAAACCTTTCCAAGAATAAACGATAGTTCACAAGAGACATAATCTCGATGTAACAGAAAGAAGGAACTAAATTTGGCTATACCAAACTGGTTCATTTTACAATCGCCACCAAATATTGATATTGATGTCAATCGGTGGAAACAATTAGCATGGGACCGAGTAAAGCTTCTCGAACAATTACCGCAAAATCCTTCTCAAGTTGTACGTGATCATTTCCCTACGTACGATGATACATTGAGCCAAATATACAATGACTATCGTTTAGGAGCATATTTACTTCGATTAGTAGCAGCAACTAACCGACGTTTAGAAGCCTGGCTTATTGAGTCAGAAGGAGACTTATTTGAGCGGTTATACTTTGATCGAACATCCGTAGACCTAAAACGAACCATTTTCAAGAACCTGTTTGGTTCTAAGAATGTTATGGAATATGAAGAATTCAAGTATAAGATGGATGAGGAACGAAATGAATATCTAGCAGAGCTATATCATCAGTTTCATTCAACGCGGAGAGGAACCTTGCGCGATTTCTTGATTTGTGTCCACTTTTCACAAGTTCCATGGATGGTTTCGAATCGACGAGGCTATCTTCGCAAAGGATGGGTAATCTCAAATGAGGTTTCATTTCGTGGTAGTCTTAAGAAGGCCTTTGAAAGGAAACTTCAAGGAGAAATCGAGAAAGCTCAAGACTTGTTGGGAATCAATGAGAATATTGACCAAATAGTCCAAGAAATCGAACAGAATCTTGCAAAACAGACCCAAATTAGATCTCAATTTTCTGGAATGGAATTCGTGGGCCAAGATTTACCGTCACATCCTGAAGTGTTCCCACCATGTATGGTCTATCTGTTTTTTGAATTCGAAAAAACTGGTCGACTGATTCATGCACATCGTCTTCAACTTGGTTTTTTTCTAAAGAAAATAGGAATGTCTGTCGATGACCAGTTGCTTTACTGGTTCGAAAAATCTGTCGATAACGTAGGAAAAAGCTTCTCCGAATTTCAGCGGACATCAGGTTACCAAATTCGCCATTTGTATGGACTCGAAGGTGGAAAAAAGGATTATGACGTTCCTAAGTGCTCCACTATTGCCACTAGTTATTTTTGTCCTTTCGTTCATTTGGCTCCTGATATTTTAGTGAATTTCCTTAGTAAAAGCTTCTTAACCAAGAAAAAATCTCGGTCTCCTACCAAAAAGCAGCAAGAAAACTTTGTTTCTCGAAGTGCAAAGGACCCGACCCTTGCTTGTACGCAGTACTTTCAATATATTTATGGTAGACAAACATATCGAAAGATTGTTCATCCAATGCAGTGGGCAAGATTTGCAACCAAAATTGAAGGGTTAATGATAGAAGATGAGGAAGAAGAGAAAGAGGAAAAGAATAATTCTGCAACGAATCAAGGACGGGAGAAAAATCAATGAAACAAGTACATTTTCGTAATGCTATCAGAGACTATTATTCCTCTGAGTTCGATCTGGAAGAATTGGCTAAATTAATAGATTTCTCAAATTTTTCAACTCGTGAATTTGGTTTTGTCAGCTTAAACGGGAATTTTTTTCGAAATAAATCCTTTGAAAAGCCACAAGCCCTGCATGATTTTCTCATAGATCGGACTCCGTTACACGCTTATATCGGAGCAGTATTCAACGAACCTCCTTCTCGTGATCAACCCATTCACTCGATAAAATGGAGGGGGCATGAATTGGTCTTTGACATCGATCTGAACGAATATGATGCTGTTCGAAAACATGTTTGTGATTGCCAAGGCGCAGATCAAGTGTGTATTCGCTGTTGGCAATTAATTAATCTAGCTATACGAATTATTGATGAGACTTTGAGATTTGATTTTGGGATGGAAGAAATAGTATGGCTATTTTCAGGACGACGCGGAGTTCACTGCTGGGTTATTGATAATATAGGTTTTCATTTAAACCAAGAGCAACGGATGTCGATAATCGACTATCTTTCAGTTATTCACGGGGAAGACGAAAAAGCTCGTGTGCAAGATCGCTCTAAAATAAAATATGATCTTCGTAAACGACTTGAACAAACGGTTTTTACCTGTTTTCTCAAAAGTGTTCGACATAAAGATCTATTAGGTTTGGGTTTTAGTACTGGGGTTGCTTCCAATATTATGAAGCAATTAAAGTTCCAAGAGGGACGGATTGATGAGAGTTTGTCGAGATCATTCAATAAACGACTTGCTCAGATAAACAAATATGATGAAATTCTAAGACGATGGGCCCCTCGTATTGATCATAAGGTAACTATTGATCTTCGACGCCTAATACGTTTGCCCTACTCTATTCACGGGAAAACTGGCCAAGTAGCACGAATTCTGAGTCCTAAGGAGATTTTTGATTTTAATCCTGATGAGGAAAAATCAATTTTCACTGAATGCTGATGCTTTACATAGGCTTGTATTACATTCACTGACTAGCTTCCAAATTTCATTCCGATTCCATCCCCACTCTTAGTAATGTAGATTTGTTAAAAATCAGACTGTTTAAGTGAGTATAATTTCCAACCTGTATAATTCAAATAGCTCCTATGGAGTTCAATCCAACATTTCTTGAGATTTTTGAGCTGCGATACCAAGCCAACCTGGAGGATGACAAATTTTTTGGATTTGAAGACCCTCACGTTGAAACAATAAAATAAAATCTTTAAGAGGGAGGGGTTTTTCATAACCAAATATCCACTGATTTGTCCGTTCCAAATACCAACGATTTATTCTATAAAAACGATCAGGAGTAGGAACCCAGCAAACAAGCCAGCCTCCTGAGCGAATATATTTTACATGATTTCTGAAAACATTTTTTTGGTTTGCACCTTTAAAATGCTCTAATAACCCATTTGAATGTACAAAATCAAAATATTGATCAAGAGAAAGATTTAATACATCTTGACAGATTAATGTCGGTCGTAGATTTGATTGGAGGAAAAGGCGCTTAGCTAAGTGCAAAGCAAAATGTGATGTATCAATTAATGTTGGTTTAAGAGAGTATTTTTTCGCAATTCTAAGAGAAATTTGGCCTGTAGAGGAACCAATCTCTAATAAAGTTCCCTGAGGTATTTTTA
>CAZALJ010000032.1:0-11502 GCA_964485715.1 uncultured archaeon | reverse complement strand
GTCTAGTTTGGTAGGATTCCGGTTTCGGGAATCGGTGGTCGAGGGTTCAAATCCCTTCCTACCCATCTTCTTGAAACATAATCATTACGCAGAAAAGAGCTTTGAAAAATGTCTTTAATTACATTACTGAAACTCTATCTACGAGAAACTCTACAATGACATCTTTTCCAGACTATGTTACTTGTATTCGCCTCCTACTGAGCCACTCGACACCTTCAAATGTTATTTCTCACTCAATTCAAACAACTCAGACAGCATTGAAAGCTGCAAAAAAAATAAAGGAACAAGGAAAATTGATTGACTGTAATTTTATTCTAGTTGGTTCCCTACTTCATGATATTGGACGATGTAAATCACATCGTATAGATCATGGAATTATTGGTGCCCAACTCTTAAGAAAAGAAGGTCTTCCTGAAGAAGTAGCAAAAATCGCAGAAAATCATTTGTTTGCTGGAATTACAAAACATGAAGCTGTTAACTTAGGATTACCCTTTCGGAATTATCTTCCAGTGACTTTAGAGGAAAAAATAATAACGTATGCAGATAATATTTCAAAAAAAGAACCTTTATTAACCTTAGATGAAGTAATTGATCGTTATAGCAAATACCTCGTCCGATCACACCCGATTCTCAAGAGGGTGCGCTTATTACATGCTGAGATTGAGACATTATTGAATAAAGAGTAAGGATAGAAAAATCTTGAGACCCACTCCCTCTTATAGTAATTTTTTTGATTTTCTTCGAAAATATCAAGGTATGGTCATTTTAGTAATGCATTCTCAAGCTGATCCCGATGCTGTAGGATCAGCTATTGCTTTAACCCATTTAATTCGTGTATTAAATCCTAATTTAATAATTCGCACTCTTGAACCAGAATTGAGTGCTTTAGGACAAAATTTACTTGATATTACTAATTTTCAATTTGATCCCATTAAAATGGATCAAATAACATCTCCATTCCTATGTATTTTTCTTGATACTAATTTCATAGATTCAAAGTTAATTGCTCCAGAAAATCGATTTGTAATTATAGATCATCATATCCGTTCCTCTTTAGAAGTAGAAATAGCATATGATTTCCAATTTGATTCTTTCCGGGCAACAGCTGAAATCATTGCATCTCTTTACTATCATGCGAAGATCTCTCTTACTCCGCAGGTTATCAAGGGGCTCCTTGCAGGTATTGTCTTTGACACAAGACGATTTTTGTATGCTGATCGTGAACTTTTCGAATGTGTTAATTTTCTTCTTCGCGTTGATTCTGATGTATATTTTGAAACTATGAAAATTTTTTCTTCCTCCCGCTCTTATTCGGAAAAATTAGCTTGTATTAAGGCTGCCCAACGAATGAAAAAACATCAAATTAAAGATAAAATTTTGTTATTCTCTCATGTGAGTTCATTTGAGGCAGCTGCTGCTCGTTCACTGATCATTTTAGGAGGAGATGTAGCTATTGTTGTTGCCAACCGAAACCAGGAAACTCGGATCAGCTTCCGTGCGAGTCCTGACTTTCAAAAGGAAACAGGAGTATCTCTTGGAAAAAATATTATTCCTGTATTAATAAACCAATTTGGAGGAACTGGAGGTGGGCACGATAGTGCGGCAGGATACAATTCAACGTTATTAG
The DNA here is from genome assembly GCA_964485715.1 of uncultured archaeon. Classification (GTDB taxonomy): domain Archaea; phylum Asgardarchaeota; class Heimdallarchaeia; order Hodarchaeales; family Hodarchaeaceae; genus Hodarchaeum. The sequence continues at coordinate 9,875 of CAZALJ010000032.1, read as the reverse complement.
ATATTAAATCTGTTAAAAAATTTCTGTTCTGGCTTTTTGGGGAAGTATTAGAAAATAAATATTCAAAGAAGATTAACCACTCTCCCTGTTGTTGATCCGTCTCCTAAGAATGTTAAGAGCTCCATTCCTCAAGATAAGAGGAATTCAGAGCGAATAAAATCATATTCTTTCTTACTGAGGTAAAAAGTATCATATTGGTCTTCTCTAAGTGCAATTCGGACTGCGATGTTATGTTTACATTGGGGAACACGGTTGTTCAATACACTATGCTGAAAATCGTAGCAGCGACACCAATAAGGATCGACCATAATTAAGTACTCTCTGGTATTTCCCACAACAACCCATCGTTCCACTTTCCGAGTGTCTTTTTCGCCTACAATATACCTTTTTACGCTATTTTTATTTACCAATTCTTTAGCATCTTTTAAGCGATTAGAAAACTCTGATGTCAACTAGTTCCTCACCATTTCTAATAAGAAATCAACGGCAGCCTCTAATTCCTCTGATTGTGCCAATTCACTCTTTAAATTTGAAAATTGTTGATTGTAGATGTCCTCTGGAATTTCCTCAATCTCTTTCCGCACAGAAAGCTCTTCAATGCTATATTTTAGTGAATGAGCTCCTTTTGAAGCTCCTTGTTTTATTTCTCTCAATTGATTAGTTGTCTGATTGATTTGTTGTGATATTGCTTCTTTTTCTCCCAAATATTCGTTTTTTAGAGATTCATAAACCGAAGTTTGAATCTGACCTTTTTTTTCTTCTAATTTTTTTAAACGATTTTGTAACTTCTTTTGTTTCTTCAGAAGCTCAAAGAAAGGGTGCTCTAAAGATCCATATTCCTTCATTTCATTCGTTAATTTCTCAATCTCTTGATCGAGTTTATTTATTTCTTCATTAACATCGATATCTTCGATTTCAGCACGAATTTTGAGCTTTTCTGCCTTGATTTTTAATTTTTTTAGCTCTTCTTCTATTTTAGCTCTTTTCGCTATTTTTTTTAAAGAATCTGGAGTGATGTCCATCTGATCAGTCGTCATTTCTAAAGTCTCCGCAGGAGAGATAATACCTAAATTAATATTTTTTTTCCTTAATAAAATTGTTTCCTTGGGGGATCAAATAAGGGCTTTATAATTCTAAATTTACATGACTCTTTGTTCATTATCTCTATTTTTGGGTTCAAATAGTAATTTTGCCATTAATGCAGATCTATGTTACGAATAGGTCTTATTTATGTGTGATATAATAAAGATTGACGCTGCCAGACGTGATAACAAGAAAATTTAAGCTTTTTCGCCTCAATCTTACATCTACTTTTCTTTTTGGTAACATTAAGCCTATTTCTTTATCCTTAATGTACAACAATCAATTGAAAATAAGATTTTTAATTTCTTTGCTATTGTTTGCAACAGACCTTTTCTGGAGAACATCTTCTACTCCCCAAGTACTCATATCAGTTGTTAACAAGCTAGATATTATTGAAATAGAAGGATTCTGTCTTGACATCGGATGTCCAAGTAGGTAAAATTGTAAGAATTTCAGGCCCCGTGGTGGAAATTAGTGGCATGAATCGTGCCCAACTTTATGAAATCGTTAGAGTTGGTGAAGAACAGCTAATTGGAGAGATTATACGAATTAATCAATCTGGAAGTAGACACGTTTCAACAGTTCAGGTATATGAAGAGACTACGGGTTTAAAACCTAGAGAAGAAGCAATAGCAACAGGGAAGCCTCTAAGTGCAGAACTTGGTCCAGGATTAATAACACGAATTTATGATGGTATTCAGCGTCCTTTACCTGCTCTTCGATTAGAAGCAGGAAATGTCATCAGTCGTGGTATCTCATCTGCCCCATTAGATTTAAAAAGAAAATGGGATTTTAAACCATTAGTAAAAAAGGGAAACATGGTTAAAGGAGGATCGCATATTGGAGAGGTGATAGAGTCAAGAATGGTGACTCATAAAGTCATGGTTCCCCCTGAAATAGGTACAGCCAAAATTACTTCAATTGCTGACCCCGATAAATATTCAATATCGGAAACAATTGCTCAAATTGATGTCAAAGGGCAATACTCATCTGCACTACCTATTAACATGAAGCAAACTTGGCCAGTTAGAAACCCAAGGCCGTTTGAACGAAAATTAGAAGCAAATATTCCTCTAATTACAGGCCAGCGCATATACGATACTTTTTTCCCAATTGCTAAAGGAGGAGTGGCAGCTATCCCTGGAGGATTTGGAACAGGAAAAACTGTTTCCCAACATCAACTTGCAAAATGGTCTGATGCTACTGTTGTTGTTTATGTTGGGTGTGGTGAACGTGGTAACGAAATGGCTGAAGTTTTAAAGGATTTCCCAGACCTGGAAGACCCACGTTCTGGTGAAAAGTTAATGCAACGCACTGTTCTTATAGCAAATACCTCAAATATGCCTGTCGCAGCACGTGAAGCATCCATCTACCTGGGCATTACTATTGCTGAGTATTATCGTGACATGGGATATGATGTCGCTTTAATGGCTGATTCTACAAGCCGTTGGGCAGAAGCTCTTCGTGAGATTTCAAGTCGTCTGGAGGAGATGCCTGGAGAAGAGGGGTACCCCGCTTATCTCGCATCCAGAATAGCAGAATTTTATGAACGAGCAGGGAGAATTGAAACGCTTTCTGGTCATAAAGCTAGTATATCAGCGATTGGAGCAGTTTCTCCTGGAGGAGGAGATTTTTCAGAACCTGTGACCCAAAACACCTTAAAAACAGTAAGAGTCTTCTGGGCATTAAGCTATCCGCTAGCACGTTCGAGGCATTTTCCTGCTATCTCGTGGTTGGAAAGTTATAGCCTTTATATTGATTCATTAGCCAATTGGTATCATGAAAATGTAGCATCAGACTTCAACAAGCGTAGAGAAGAGGCAATGGCTCTTCTTCAGAAAGAAAAAGAATTACAAGAGATTGTACAACTTATAGGACCCGATGCTTTACCTGAATCTGAAAAAATCATTCTTCAAGCTGCTAAAATGATTCGTGAAGATTTTCTCCAACAAAATGCTTACTCCGATGACTCTTTTTGTGATCTAAATAAACAATACAAAATGCTCCATATAATAATGCAATTTTGCAATAAAATGCAGGAAAACCACGGTGCAGGAGTTCCTCTCGAAAAAATGACATCTCTTCCTGTTTTGAGCGATATTGCTGATTTAAAATGGTCTTTTGATGCAGAATTTAATAGCTTGTATGATAAATGTTTTGATTTTGTTCAGAATAAGATGGAACCAAATTATTTTGGGATAGCCTAACATATGACACCTTTATTATCTTTAGCGCCAGGACATGAAAAAATAACCTTAGCTCTGATAACACTTTTCCTAGTTTTTATGTTCTATGGACTAGCTTATCCTTTTTTGATAATTTTTACTCCCATTCTGCTACTGGGGTTAGTTAGTCATCTGTTTTTCTTCAGGGACCCTGATCGTGAGATTACTAAAGATTCACAACACATTTTTGCTCCTGCAGATGGCACAATCTACGAAGTTGACGCTCCTAAGGGAATTATTAGGATTCGGATGTCTCTTTTCAACGTCCATGTAACACGAACTCCTGTCTCGGGTAAGATTACAGAAATTACTTACCAAGAAGGAAAACATTGGCCCTTCCTTTCATTTATTCAGCAAGGAACGAATGAAAATGCTCGTCAAATAATTCGCATTATGAATTCGATAGGTGAGTTTCTCGTTATCCAAATTGTTGGGATCCTTGCCAGACGCAGTACAAGTTATTTTTCAGCTGGTGATCAAATTCATCAAGGTGAACGGCTTGGGATGATTCACTATGGTAGCGAAGTCGACATTCATTTTCCTCCTGAAAAATTTGAAATTTTAATTAAGAAAAAAGATAAAATGATTGCAGGCCAAACTCTGATAGCCAAATTGAAAGAGAATAGTAACTAGTACTTACCCACGGTGTAGATATTGTCCTCACTCAACAAATTTACTCTTCTTGCTTTTTTATTGACATGTTTGAATGCAATTTGTGGAATTATTGGAATCATCTTCTCTCTTTTCCTTTCAACTGATTATCCCTTTTTGCCAATGCAGCTTTTGATTTTTGGAGCAATATTTGACTACCTTGATGGAAAAGTTGCTAAAAAAGCTTCTAGTACATCTACTCTAGGAGCGTATTCAGATTCTGTTGGAGATGTCATTACATTTGCTATTTTACCAGGAATTATGGTACTTAATTCCCCTCTTATTGGAAATGGAATTCTTGAGATACAAGAAGTTATAGCACTATTAATTGCGGGATTCTATTCATTGTGCGGATGGGCGCGTTTAATACGTTTTGCCACCCATCCTACGGAAATTCATTTCGAAGGCCTTCCTTCTCCAGCTGCAGCACTTTTAGTCGGATCTAGTGCAGTACTAGCAACAATTCCAGAAATGATTTGGCTTTTTTGGTCCAATGGGCTTCCACTCACATTGATAATAGTAATAACTGGTTTTCTAATGATATTAACAATTGATTTTCCTACTCCAAAGCGAGGAAAAACACCCGATATGATAGCAATTGGTATCGCTGGGATAATTGTACTATCTTTCGTCTTTATCCCTCATTATATCACTCTTAGCGCCATTCTTTTTATTGCCCTCCTATACACAACATTGGGACCTTTATACCTAAGAGAGACAAGAAAATACGTTTAAGGACGGTTTTTTGATCCTTTTACTACTCTTCTGGAATCTTCTTTTCAATTACTTCGCATTAGATCTAAGACAATCCTCGTTAAAGTATCCTCTATTTCTGTTTGTTGGAAGAGCATTTTCAAGAAATTATTCAAGTCAGTTAAACTTGGATGTCGAGTTTTTAATAAAAGAGAATATTCTTGGTTTGTTCGATAAACATTTAGGACACGTTTATCCTGCAAACAAAAATCAATTAAAGACAGATATTTTCCTAATGGAGCTTTGACTTGTATGTATGAGTGGATGTATTTTTTTTGCCAGTAGGGTGTATTTACTGAATATCCCAAAATTATATTCTCTTTTTTCCATTTTTTTAATTTTCGATAAATAGTAGGCTGGTTATCTTGTAATTTTTCAGCTATTTTATAAGTGGAAGGAGGAAAATCAAATGTTTCTCCTAACTTCTGAATAGAAAGTAGTGTTTCTAGTTCTTCGGATTTAATTTGACTTTTTAACTCTGGAATAGGTATCCCATTTTCTTTATGAGCCTTAATAACTTCGATCATTTGGTATTTTTGAAAACCAGTCTCCCCGATAAGCTCATAGAGATGATCCAATGACTCTAAGAATTCCGTTGCATTTGGAAAATGAAACCTACAAATCAGCGAAAATTCTCCTGTGATTCCCTCTAAAGTGCTCAACGAGTTCTGATCGTAACTACTTAATAATTCATTTACTACTAGAGGTTCATTTGGATTTGTTTTTAAAAGAAGAAAGAATATGCGCTGTTGATGTGACAGAGGATTTAACACTAGCTGCCAGGATTTTATTAAACCATTTTTCCTCATATCCAGTATTTGTTTTCGTAACCACGTTGATGAAAGCCCAATTTCCGCTGCAACACCCCGCAGCGAAGAACGTTGTCGTGTACTTAAAGCATGTAATATGTTTTCAATCAGCTCGATGGATTTTTGATTTTTCAAAGTACTCACGTAAAAAGAAATGAATCATTTTTGCATTTATTTATATATTATTATGATGTTTATAACATTTTTTCTTCCCAATATGTATTAAATTAAAATAGTAGGAGATAAAATTAAAAGAATTTATATGAAATGTCTATGAAATGGTGGAATTTTTTTGACTGTTGAAACAATTAAAGGAGATACATATGAAATTAAGGATCCTACCCTAAAAGAGAAAGGATTGAAAACCATGCAGTGGGCTGAAAGTCGTATGCCAGTTCTTCAGCTCATTAAAAATCGTTTTAAAGAAGAAATGCCGTTTAAAGGCGTACGTATCGGAGCATGTCTTCATGTTACTAAGGAAACATCACAACTGTGTGAAGCGTGGCTAGCTGGTGGAGCCGAGGTCTATCTCTGTGCATCTAATCCCTTGTCATCTCAAGATGAGATTACAGCTGCTTTGGCTTCAAAAGGTGTTCATGTGTATGCTTGGAAGTTCATGGACACAGAAGGTTATTATCGATCCATTGGGAATGTAATCAAAGCACGTCCCCATATTACCATTGATGATGGAGCAGATCTAGTCTCAATTCTTCATAAACTTAAACGTGGGGAAACTGATGAAGAAGTTGAAATTATTAGAAAGATCATTGGTGATGCAACTGATATCATTGATGGAGTATGGGGTGGAGCAGAAGAAACTACTACAGGAATTATTCGACTTCAAGCAATGGCAGAGGATGGAGCTCTACTTTATCCTATCATGGCGACCAACTCTTCCCCAAGTAAAAATTTATTTGACAATGTTTATGGCACTGGTCAATCCAGTATTGATGGAATTCTAAGAGCAACAGCAGATCTGATTGCTTCAAAAGTATTCGTAGTTGCAGGATATGGTCACTGTGGGAAAGGGGTCGCAATGCGTGCCAAGGGTATGGGCGCAAGACGGGTGATCATCACAGAAATAGAACCACATGCTGCCCTTCAAGCTGTGATGGAAGGTATGGAAGTAATGCCAATGTTAGAAGCAGCAAAGATTGCTGACATCATTATCACTGCGACTGGGTGTAAGGATGTTGTGCGAAAAGAACACTTTGAAGTGATGAAGACGGGAGTAGTGGCCTGTAATACTGGTCACTTCAATGTAGAAATTAATATTCCCGATTTAGAATCACTAGCTGTTGATAAAGTTAAAATCCGCCCATTTGTAGATCAGTATACTATGAAAGATGGTCGAAAAATCAATCTCCTAGGCGAAGGGCGTCTCATCAACTTAGCAGCGGCGGAAGGACACCCACCATCCATAATGGGAATAAGCTTTTCCCTTCAGGCACTTGCTACTGAATATATCGTCAAGAATAGAGAGCTACTTTTAAAAGGTGATGGAAAAGTTCTCCAAATTCCTGAGGAAATTGATAATAACGTTGCTTACATGAAATGTGAATCGCTAGGCATAAAACTTGATGTTCTAACACCTGAGCAGGAAAAGTATCTCTCTAGCTGGCGTGTTGGGACATGACTCATCAGTCTATCCAGTTCATCATTTATAAGTGCTTGAAATAGTACCGTTTGATAGTGTCTCGAATCATGTGGAATAAAATATCAGATTCGTTCCTGAGACGATGACATAGAATCTCTGGGTACCATTCACTTCTCATAACATCACATTTTCGTAAATTGACATTAAACTTCCATGGAAAAAGCTCTTTAGCTAAGGATAATGATTCAGGATTTGCACATTCCAAGTATTCATAAAGAACCTTAATGTCATTATTTCGTTGTATCGAGATAAACGGTTGGCTGTTGTAGTCGTACCTCCAACGTGAACGAATTTCAAGACTCTCATTAAGTATTGCAATAAGAAATTCAACATCATTTATTGAAAAACTCTGAGTACTTAGACCTATCCCTGACCTTGAAGAACATCCATCTCCTATAAACCAGTGAAGAAGAATCGTAGGAGTCATCTGGATATTTGTAGGGACTCTCTTTTTGCCATTTGGATACCATTGATGATATAATTTCATAAATTGGATAGTATTTCGACTCCAAATACTGAAAGTATGGTATTTTGCAGCTGTTACCTTCGCATTGTTAATACAGTAAGACATTGGCGTACTGTTTTCTCCAAGAAGCTTTCTAAGGTATTGAGCCCATGGAGCCGCTAGAATGGACATATTCAGCATGAGGCGGGCCATCTGAGTTTTGCTGATTACTTCAAGAGTTTCATTAAATTTAATGATTGCTCCCTCGATGTCTTTTGGAATTCGTTTTTGAAGTAGTCGAAGATAGGAAACTGCCTGTTGGTATTTTTCTTCTGAAAAAATCTTGGTAGGCTTTGGACAGCTTAATTGCAGACTTAGATCACCTAGAAGTTCACCGGTAAGAACTTCTTTCAAATAGGGTGCAACTGGGATATTGAAAACACCCTCTACATGATTTCTAATATTTGCAAGTGATGCAGTTCGTTTGATTCCTGCTTCATTTAGGATTCTATGTATTGTAGTTTCAGGAAATTTTCTTTTTTTAACAATCGTTTTAATGGAATTAAGACGTAAATAATCTATTAAGATCTTTCTTTTAGGATAGTTCTTGAGTTCTATCCCAGCATTAGGATGACGATTCATTAGATTGTATCTTCGTAACCAATTTTTTAGAGAGGTTCTCCCAATTCCTAATTCAGAAGTGATTTCTTTGTAAGACAATTTTTGCTTAATATAGAGAGATTTTAGTCGCTCAAGTCGAATTGAGTGGGGGATTCTGGCAATTACTTGTCGAGGTGTCATATTCAAATCTTTAGCGATTTCATTGACTGGAATTTCATTTTGAAACATCTCCTTTATAGAAGCTGTGTTAATATTGTCTATTCCTGCTTTTTTAGCTCGTTGTATGACTGTCATCCCATCTACCCCAAGGATTTCACCAATTTTATAGTAGCTCAACCCTTGTTTTAAGTGCTCTTTAATTCGGTCTGAAATAATCCTATCTGGAAGGTGACTCCTAAGAATGACCATTTTGGAAACTTTGAGTTTTTCTGCTATATCAGGAATTGGTACTCCCCGATAGAAAAGACTTATCGCTCGGTTTCGTATTGAATCATCATGAGGTAAAAACGACTTATGATTATTGGAAGTCAAATTCGTATTTTTCAACAAAGGCGATTTCTGGAGTGTCAAGTTAAGAAAATCTCCATCTATTTTAGAGTAACCTATCCCTTATACTTCTTCCCAAGAGACACCTTTATACAAATGATTCGGAGGATTACTCTCCTAGGAGACAATTATTAATATTTCTTAACCCTCTACTTCTCAATCGGATTATGAGAACAAGTGTTAACTCTCATGAACCTACCTCAACCCATTTTATCTTGTAAATGAGTACCCATAAAATCATATAACTCTGATTTCACTTTTGCAGCAAGTAAATGCTCTTTCAAAATGTAAATAAATGATCGAAGAGCTTTTTGATCATATTGAAACTGGACATCTTTGTATTGCACATTTTCCAAAATTAGATTCTCTGGTGGAGCTGCAGGAGGTTTAAATTTTACAGATTTAGATTCTAGTAGACAACGGGTATATTGAGAATCATATCTTCCAGTACAAACTTCAATTAGGTGACCAATAATTCGTCGAATCTGCTGCCAAAGAAAGGATCTAGAAGATATTCGAATTTGATAAGTATAATCACCCACAGAAAGAATGTCAGCTGCTTCAATATCTTTAATTGTATTAATTTTTTTTGTTGTATCTCTTTTTGCGAAGTTATGAAAATTGTGACGTCCAACAAACATTTCTAGGATTTCACGGGCGAGAGAGAGATTAAAATCTTCATTTACGGTTAAAAAATATGAGTAAGTACGTAACTTTGCATCTCGTCGAGGATGAAAATCAGAAGGTACACCTATGAAACTTAAAGTTCGAATCGAATCAGGTAGATAAGAATTAATTTCAGAAAGAATAGGTGTTCGTTTAGCGTTTAATGCAATAACTTGGTTAATTGCTCCTACCCCACGATCAGTGCGACTAGCGAAACGTAGGTGTGGATCTAGTTCTGGATCAATTAATCGGGCTTTTTTTAACGCCAAAATTAATAGTGTAAATATATTCTGAGGATCATGTAATTGGTTACTGAATCCTGAATAATCAAGCGTGGGCAAATAACCTAAACAAATCGCATATCTCTTCATTAAATTTCTCCAATTTTTCTCTTGTTCATAATTTGCTGAATTTGGACC
>CAZALJ010000031.1:2284-11513 GCA_964485715.1 uncultured archaeon | reverse complement strand
CCTTCCTTTAAATATGGGTATCTGCTAGAGGGCTTCACATTCATTATGATTGTGTGAATATTTTGATTGTATATTTTTTTTTGATAATGATAATGACTAAACCAAAAATCTAGTAATCAACAAAAAAAATCCAGAACGGGCAAATGTTCTATAAACGCCTGATTAGCAATTGGAACAATTTAAAAGACCTAATCTCGGTAAATGATATTAAAAGATGGACACTAAAGGATAATTATGTGCTTCCCTCTCAAAAAATATCTTTGAAAGAATAACTTAGAATAACTTAAATTACCATAATATATGAGCTAAATGTAAACTTGAGATAAGGCATGTAAATCATAAATGTGTTATTAATTAGATTTGTTTTCAGAAAAAAATAAGTTGGAGACAAACAATTGTCCGTTATTACGAAACGATTAGGAAAATGGCTTAAAAAAGCTGAAGAACCAAGCGAAAAAGAGCTCATTGTGGGATTTATCCATGATCTCGAGTCGGTTCTAGAATCTATGGAGGAGATGTCGGACGATATTTCTACTGGTTATTCTGACCAAGTCATTCAGAAACGATCTTTTTCATCTAAGGTCTTAGCTTCAATGCCTAAATTTATGCAATCACGCCGCCTTCGTCAACAAAATGAAAAGAAGGCTGAAATAACAGAAGCAAAACGTAAAATGCTTTTATTACGGGGAACTTTAGCTAATATAAGCGAATCTATCGAATCAATGGATCTAAAAGCAGCCCCACAAGCAAGCGATGACATGGGAAACCGTATATATGAGATGGCTTACCCTGGTGAGGCGATCACCTCGCAAAATGTAGGCACCCTAGAAGAGCGGCTTCAAATTCTAGAAAATTCCTTTTTAACATCGATGGATCAATTGAACGCTCAAATGAATCAAATTTCCCAAAATTTGACCACATTATCACGAAGACTTGATGAACAAGGAGTAAAAATTGATAGAATTGACGAAAAAATTACTGAAGTCGATTCTAAACTGCAAAAAGTTCAATCTACGTTAGGAAAAATTTCTAGAAAGTTAACTCAAAACAGGACGCTGTTAGCCTTGTTAGCAGGGTCAGTAATTGCCCTGGTTATAATTATCGTTGTTCTTTAACTCATTATTTTTGCATTGTAAAGTGAAATTGGAGTCGCTATTGAAAGAATATAAGAAAAAGAATTTAAGATAATATTATTAAAAAGTGATATAAGTAGAAGAGTGAATAGAAAGTCATGTGGATTTAGGTGAAGACTGTATGCAACAAAGAGACGAAATAAACCGCGAGCTGACTCGTCTGTTGAAAAGCGATACTTCTATTAAGGTCACTCTATTAGGTGATAGGACTGGGTTGACCATAGCCAGAGCTTCTAGACTGTTAGTAACAGAAACAATGGGAGCTTTTGATCTTGAAAGTATTGGAGCAATAGCCTCTGCTGTATTTTGCGGAGCCGCGGAACAAGGGAGTGCTCTCACCTTAGGAGAGCTGGGAATAATGCTTGCTGAATTTACTGATGGGAAAATTCTAACCGCACAAAGTGGTGAGCGGGGTGTTTTGGTTGTTGTGGCGGAACCCGATGCTCAACTAGGATTGATTCGTGTACGGATGAAGGAGTCCTCCGAAGCATTGTCTTCTCTCATGGATAAGATAACAGCGCCTTCTGCGGTTAAAATAAAGAAACCAGAATCTCAATCAATCATGGCAGCGCTCAAAGAATTGGAAAACTTCTAACTAGTCCATTCTCTACGTCTTCTTCTGTTATCCTCGTGTTACAGTGAGTAGTAATTTAAAATTGTTATAGTAACTTAACGTTGCTTCAAGGTGTTGTTGTTGTCCTTTTCTCAACTTGATAATATAATCCTCAAATTAACGGATGAAACCACAGTTAAGGTTCTCAACTTACTCCTTAAACATAAAGAGATAATTGACGAGGAAATGGTCAATATACTTAATGAAGAGATGGGGTATTTTAAAGAGGATTTAAATGAGGATGAGGGACAAAAAATTTCACGTATTGCGTTAAAAGAAGTTCGAAAATCATTGTATAAGTTAAATGAACGATCTTTAGCCCGCTATCGTCGTGTCAGAGATAAGGAAACAGGGTACTTCGTATATTACTGGAGTCCAATTTTTGAAAGAATACTCGACTTAATCATCAACCGACGTAAGCAATCACTAAAAAAATTGCGTCAGCGCCTAGATTACGAACAAAGAAATTTGTTATATGTTTGTGATGAAGGACACACACCTGTTACTTTTTCTAATGCTTTTGAACTCGGATTTATCTGTACTACCTGTGGTAAAGAGCTGTCACAAAGAGATAATACAGAAACTATCCAATTTTTAGAACAGAAAATTAAAAAATTAAATGATGAACTTAAAACTGGGTTAGAGGAGCTTGATGACTTGGTTGAATTAATGGAAAAGCCAATTCAGAAAAAATGACACTATTCATAGTTCTTCAAATTTTTGAATTTACTTTTGAATGTAGAATAATTGATAGATTCTTTACAGATATGATCGCTAGGATCCCCCTGAATATATTCAGGTGTCATTGACTCTGACATACTCCCCACGCTTATTATGAGATGCACCTAAGTCATTCCCGTAGTAAAATAGGAGGACATTTTTTGGCTGTGTCACTGTAAATTTGAAAGAGGTAAAGAGGATCGTTTAACTGATTTCTAATCAATCAAAAGGCCCTTCTCACAGAAAATTCAGCGATTTTTTCCAAAACGATCAGTAAATCTTCATTCTGGAAATCAACAGTCCTCAAAATCATTTTTGCTTTGTGAGCCCATTTCTCTGCTTCTTTCATCACAATTTCTTTTATATTAGATTTTTCTATCAAGGGGGCACATTTTCTGACTCGCTCTTCATCTGAAAGAGTAGGATCTATGAGATATTCTTTAAGTAGGTTTGCATCGTCTTTTTTAAGCTTCATTAATGCTTGAATAACAACAAAATTTCCTAATTTCTGTTCAATAATGTCTTTATATACTTCTTTTCCAAATTCATCCGAAATAGCAAACATATCAAGGTAATCATCAGCAATTTGGAATGCTATACCTGCTGCCCAACCATAATTCTCAGCACACATCTGTTCATTAACTGAGGCTCCTCCTATAAGGGCACCTAATCTACACGCAGCAGCTAGAAGCGAAGCAGTTTTTCCAGCAATCATTCTTACATATTCTTCTAAAGTCACTGTGGAATATCGATGGGCCTGGAAATACTCGTGAGTTCGTTCATCATTTTGTTCGAAAAGGATATCTAATCGTTCTCCCTCGACTAGTTTACGAATAGTTTCCGAGTAAATGGTAATTGCAGCAGTTACATGCTTCCCTGTTGCTTTTGCAGCTTCATAAACAGCTTCACGATAAATAATTCCCGCGAGAATAGCGAATTCATCCCCATATTTTGCTCTTACAGTTGGTTTACCACGTCGAAGTTCACCGCGATCAATAATATCATCTAGTATCAGTGAATAATTATGTATGAGTTCAATGCCAGCTGCAGCAGCCAATACTTCAGGGTCATCCAAGGATGCTCCAAAAGCTTGAGCAAAGAGTAAAGTTAAAGCAGGGCGTAGTCTTTTACCTCCTGCTTTAGTTTGCCATGCTATTAAATCTTTAAACTCCTCATGAACTCCTTTTAGGAGACAATCAAACATTACTGGCTCCACTGATTTGCCTATTTTACTCATACGAACAAATACTTCATTTAAAGCTAAATCTGTCATTTTTTAGGCTCCATTGAGGCGGATTTGATGATAGACAACAGTTATAACGAGTTTCTTATAAATGTAACATTTTTCTATTCGATTAATTCGACTAATAATTATTCTTTGGCTATATTGATTAATAGAATTTGAAGATAAAATTATGAATTGGGAGTATCGTGTTAATTTTCTTGCAAAATCCAGTTGGTTGCTTGTTCTAGAGAGTCGAAGATAACGGTAGGGTGACAAAATCGATGGAAGATTTCTCTGTTCACTAACCCTGTTGTTAACCCAATTGTAGTTGTTCCAGCATTATTTCCTGCCATTATATCAACTGGCATATCTCCAATATAGACACCCCTTGAAGGGTGAGTAGAACACATTTTAAAAGCGAGTAGAATGCCTTCTGGGTCTGGTTTCAATCGTTTCACGTCGTTCCTCGAAATCAATCCTTCTGGATTAAAAAAATGAATTATTTCGTGTTTTGTTAAAGTTTCTGTCAATTGTTTTCGGGAAGCCATTGTGTAAATGCCAAGTTGAAATCCAGCCTCATGAAGTTGATTTAACGTTCTTTTTACATCGGGAAATAAAGGAGCAGAATAGTAGATCTCTTTAGCTTTTGGAACACATTCAAGAGTAAATCCCATTGATTTGGGCCATGAAAGTCCAGCTTTTCTACCAATTTTCCAAAATAACTTAAAAACAAGGGTTAACCCTCGTCTAGAGGGTGCAGTTTGATACTCTCTAATTAATCCCATGCCCACTTTGTTTAAAATCTCTTCTGTGACTTTGAGACCTCTTCGTGAGAGACTATCGATGACTAAACTATAAAACGCTTTCATTGAGTCTATTAGTGTCCCATCCAAGTCAAAAATTATCGCACGTGCAATGACTGTCATGGTTGTCTCACTAAAATACAGTTTAAGATGGTTTCATGAATCTTACTTTTGCCAATTTTGCATAGATAAACTATTATTTTTAATGGGCAGTTAAAAAATTCAGATTTATGATGATAGACTTTTATTGTCTATTAATTTGCACTAAAGGAATTTAAGTTATTTTTAACTAAATATCCATTTCTATTAGTCAAACATTTTTAATGGGAGTTTTTAATAGATTCAATCAAAGATATTTTAAATTAGGTTTCTTTTCTTAATCACACGGCATAACGGGTTTCTCTACTTTCATTCAAAAAAAAATACCTCTCATTGTCTATTTAATTCCTAATGGTGAATTATATATGGCAAAGGCCTTTGAAGTTCAAGATCTAAAGGTTCTGAAGGATGAAATAATTCAACTACGAAACCAGAAATCCGAATTACTAAGTCAGCTTCGAAAAATGGAGCGAGAACGGAACCAAAATCGTATTGAAAGAGATGAACTCAATACAATAGCTTCAGAAAATTTTGCTCAAGTAAGGGAGCTTAAAGATTTACGAGACAAAAATAATCTTGCCATCCAAGAATTGAAAATGGTTCGACGTAGTGTCCTTGAGGAAATGAAAGGTTTAATCGAAAAAGTTCAGTCTTTAAAGGATGAAATTAAATCTTTGGATATTAATGAGGAGGAAATTAGACAATCTAGGAGTATTCGTAAACGGATTGATAAATTAGATTGGAAAATTCAAACAACTCCCTCAATGGGAATAGCAGAAGAAAGACAGATAACTGAGCAAGTTAACAGTTTAATGAATCAATTAGGAGAAATATCTGTATCAGAAGATAAGTTTAAAGCTCGAAAAGAGTTAAACCGTGAAATTAACAATCTTCGTGGATTTCTTGATCATAGCTGGAAAGATTTCTCTGAACTAGTTGAAAAATCGCAAAAAAGTCATCAACAACTAACAGAACTATATGAAGCAGGAAAACGCGCCAAAGATGAAGCTGATCGTAGACATAAGGTATTTTTGGAAAGATTAGAGGAAATCAGGGGATTACGTGAGGAATTTCGTGCATTAAATAAGGTTCTCAGGGAAAAATCGAGCATTCTTAAAGAACAAAGCCGTATTCGCAAGGAACGAATCCAAATTGAACGTGACAGAGCTACCGCTGAAATGCTCGAAGAACAAAGCGCTAGAATCCGTGAGAAATTGAGTCAAACAAAAAAGAAAACTCTTTCTATTGAAGAAATGAGAATAATGATGACACAAAATCCTGATTTTCTTGAAATAAATTCAATCAATGACGAGGAAGAGTGATTAGAAGAGGATTTTTTCTAAAAAGTAGTTTTTTTGATATTAAAAATTAGTGAGTACTTTAACGATATAGTCAACAAACCGTTGATATACAACATAACATTGATATTATAAATAAATCCATTTCTCGCCTCTATAGACAAATAAAAAATATCACGAGGGGGTTCTCCTTCCTGTGAATGAAAAAGAGTTTTTTGCGCTCATTAGTAACGACACGCGTCGTGAAATTCTACGATCTATTGCACATGAACCAAAATATCTCTTTCAACTCGCGCAGGAACTGGGAAAATCGCAGCAATCAATACAGAGACATCTTCAATGTTTGCTGGAAAAGGGATGGATTGTTCAAGATCAGTTAGTTGTAGGATCAAAAGGACTAGCAAGAAAACTTTATCGGATTGCAAAAAATCTTTCTGTTAGGATTACCTTAAGTCAACATTCTTTTGATTTCGATGTTTTCGAGATATCTGTCGGAGAATCTGATACAAAGCAATCACCTCCTATTGATCATTTCGAATCTTTAAGCAAAGATTTATCAATTAATGTATTGGAAGCGTTAGAAGTAAAAGATTTTGACTTTGCCCAACAGATTAGAAGAATAAATGCTGTGCTTGATCAACTCGGTTCCATCGAGACCTTTCTTCTTAGTAGGAAACTCTCTATCACTGGGGAATTAAATGAAACGATTTCTATGAAACTTGAGGGTGACGCACATCGGAAAGACAGAGAACTAGCATACACTATTTTTTCGAGTTCAGCTCCGATAACCATTGATTTGATCCAAAAAGAGGTTGATACAAAGCGATCTGAGCTTTTAGAATCACTACGGACATTACATGAAAAGAATTTGTTACCTGAAAAAGGTATTCATTTAATGAACAAGTTAGAATCTACATTGAGTGCAAAATCGGAGTGAGGCATCTACAATGAGCCAAAAGAATCCCAAGAATTCTAATGATAATGAAGAAGAAATTGTTGATATTGATTATCAGATCGAAGAAACTGAAAATGAGACTCCTCCAAAGGTTGAGAACAAAAAAGCCTCTATATCAGGTTTAGCAGAGGATACTACAAATAAAGAACTGTTAGATGAACTGGAACGAGTTTACAAGCAACTTGAAGAGAAAGATGAGCTATATGACAAGACTCACAAGCAATATCTGCGTGCGTTAGCAGATTATGAAAACTTAGAAAAACGTACAAGAACAGAACGAGCTGGGATCGTGAAGCAAGCAAATGAAAGGTTATTACTTAAGCTTGTCGATCTAGCTGACAGTTTTGAAAAAGCAGAAATAGATATATCCAGTAAAGAGGCATTAACTCCCGATTCAGTGATTAAGGGTTTTCAAGCAGTTCGCAAACAATTCAACACAATCTTAAAAAGCGAAGGAGTTGAAAGAATTCCAGCTATTGGTGAGAAGTTTGATCCTAACTTCCATGAAGTTGTTTTTGTAAAACCTGATTCGGACACTGAAGAAGATATTATTCTAGAAGAAGTTCAGATCGGACATTTATTGAATTCAAAAGTATTGCGCCCAAGCAAAGTTGTAGTAGCAAAGAACATAAAACAAGGTGAAAATTAAGATGCCAAGACCAATTGGTATAGATTTAGGGACCACATTTTCTGGTATTGCTACCATGGAAGGTGGAAAAGCAAAAATTATTCCAAATGCTGAAGGACAGAGAATTACCCCCTCCGTGGTCACAATTACAAAAAAAGGGGAAAGAGTTGTTGGTATTTTAGCCAGAAGGCAGGCCGTTTCAAACCCGGAACGTACTGTCAGATCCATAAAAAGAGAAATGGGTACTAAATATACTGTTACGATCGATGGTAAGGTTTACAAACCACCCGAAATTAGTGCTATGATCCTTCAGAAACTCAAGCGTGATGCAGAAGCATACTTGGGTGAACCCATAAAACAAGCAGTCATTACTGTTCCTGCTTACTTCTCTGATGCACAACGACAAGCTACCAAAGACGCGGGACGAATTGCAGGACTAGAGGTGCTACGTATCATTAACGAACCAACAAGTGCCTCTTTATCTTACGGACTTGATAAAGAAGAAGAACAAACCATCCTGGTTTTTGATTTAGGAGGAGGTACGTTTGATGTTTCAATTTTAGAGTTATCAGAAGGAGTTTTTGAAGTTAAGGCCACTTCAGGAAATAATCGTCTTGGTGGTGACGATTTCGATCAAAGAATTATGGATTGGATAGTTGAAGAATTCAAGAAAGATTCGGGTTTAGATCTTTTAAATGATCCAATGGCGATGCAGCGTTTGAAAGATGCCGCAGAACAATCCAAAATCGAGTTATCTCAAAAAACATCAGCTGACATTAATTTACCATATATTTACGCAGATAATACAGGACCAAAACATCTCAATCTTACGTTAACACGTTCTAAATTCGAAATAATGATAGCTGATCTAATTGAAGCTGCTATGGGGCCTACTCGACAAGCAATGAGTGATGCAAAAATGCAACCTTCAGATATTGATAAAATTCTACTTGTAGGAGGGTCAACTAGGGTTCCTGCTGTTCAATCTGCACTAAAAAGCTTCTTCAATAAGGAACTAACCAGAGAAATTAACCCTGACGAATGTGTAGCCTTAGGCGCTGCTGTTCAAGCTGCAATTCTAGTGGGTGACGTAAAAGATGTGCTGCTACTTGATGTTACTCCTTTATCTTTGGGAATAGAGACTTTAGGGGGAGTTTTCACACAATTAATAGAGAGGAATACAACTATTCCCACGAAGAAAAGCCAAATATTCTCTACAGCAGCAGATAGCCAACCATCAGTTGAGGTTCATGCATTACAGGGTGAACGTAAAATGGCAGCGAATAATATAACATTAGGGAGGTTTCAACTGGTTGGGATTCCGCCAGCTCCTCGTGGGATTCCTCAAATTGAAGTAACTTTTGATATTGATGCAAATGGAATTGTTAATGTTTCTGCCAAGGATTTAGGAACTGGAAATGAACAACAAATTACCATTAAGAGTGATAGTGGGCTTTCTGAGGACGATTTTCAGCGAATGGTAAATGAAGCAGCTAAATACGAAGAAGAGGATACCAGGCGTCTCGAAGAAGCTGAGGTTCGTAACAAGGCTGACTCATTAGTCTATCAATCTGAAAAGTTGCTTAAAGATCTAGGTGGTCAGGTTGACACTAGTTTACGTTCCAAAGCTGATAAAATCATTGAAGACTTGAAAAATACACTTAAGAACGGAGTAACCGAAGATATTAAAAAGCAGAGTGAAGACCTAGAGAAAATTACTCATGAACTGGCTCAAAAACTTTACGCACAACAAGC
>CAZALJ010000031.1:0-2184 GCA_964485715.1 uncultured archaeon | reverse complement strand
TTCCAAGGTGCCCCTAGTGGAGCGGATGAATCTGAAGTTGTTGATGTGGACTATGAAATAGTGGATGATGAGTGAATAAAGATTTCTACCTTTGGCATAAACTTTAGGTGGCAACACTGAGCGAGAAAAAAAGAGACTACTATGAAGTCTTGGGTGTCTCTAAAGATGCTGATCTCAAAACTATAAAAAAGGCATTCCGCGGACTTGCTAGGAAATATCATCCTGATATGAAACCTGATGATCCTAATGCTGAAGAAAAATTTAAAGAAGCGGCTGAAGCTTTTGAAGCTCTCTCAGACAAGGATAAACGAGCCACATATGACCGATTTGGTCATGCTGGATTATCAGGAACACAATTTCGTGATTTTTCTGGAATGGGTTTTGATGATCTCTTCAGTGGATTCGGTATTTTTGAAGATCTTTTCAGTGCATTTGGGGGGGGTTCTCGTGCGAGAACTTCACGTCCTAGAGCTCGAAGAGGACAGGATGTGAGGCTGAACCTTGAAATAACATTTGATGAGGCAATGAAGGGATTGAAGAAGAAAATAAAAGTTCCTAATTGGGCCCAATGCCCAACTTGCCATGGAAACAAAGTTGAACAAGGAAAATCAATGAAGGCTTGCAAAACGTGTCAAGGAACTGGAGAAATCCGGCGAGTTCAACGTTCAGTGTTTGGACAAATTGTTAATATTTCTACCTGCCCTCATTGTCGCGGAGAGGGTAAAAACGTTCCCAAAGGTGCAGAATGTAAGACATGTAATGGTATTGGAAAAGTGAAACAATTTCGAACTGTTATCGCTGAAATCCCTGCAGGCGTAGACAACGGTATGGGAGTAATCGTACAAGGTGAAGGACGGACAGGAGAGCTGGGCGGACCACCTGGTGATCTTTACCTTGTTGTTTCGGTAGAATCTCATCCCCTCTTCCGCAGAAATGGATCAGACATTCTTCTCGAATATCCTATTAGCTTTACAGATGCAATCCTAGGTACAAAGGTTGAAGTTCCTACTATCAATGGAAAAGAAACAATATCCATTAAGCCAGGAACAGAATCGGGAAAAATATTTACCCTTCGTAATAAAGGAGCTCCTTATCCAAATAGTTCTCAAAAAGGAGATATGTATGTTGGCATTGTGGTGAAATTTCCTTCAAAATTGTCTAAAGAATCTAAAAGATTACTTAACGAACTCGAAAAGACAATAGATAAAAGTTACATTTTTGAAGATAATGAAGAGCTTATTGAATCTCTTTCTTCCAAAAAATAAACATTTTTTTGCAACAATTTTTTTTAAAAGCGTACTTATTCGGTTAAAGGATTTAAGCGACGCAATTTCGAGAGATTCCTTGATCTGAAAACTTCGATTGGTGTTTCAACCAGTACTTTCCATTTCATATAACAGGAACATATCGTAGAGAAGTCATTAGTAATCTGTTCTTTATTTATAATTTTGTTAATTAGATTAACCACTTTTTTATCACATTTTCCACAGTTATGAGTTCCTCGTCTTTTTCCTGCTGCCGTGGGTTCACAGATAATCTTTAGATTTGGGAATCGATCTCGGATTATTTTTACAATATATAACACAGACCATAGCCATGGAGGTTGATAACGATCTCTTTTCTGTAGAAGGTTGACAAGGGTTCCATTTTGAACATTACAAGGGTTAAGTGAAATAACATCCGTTCCAATTTCTACTGCATCTTGTACTGTCTTTATAGCATCGTTTATTGTTTCTCTTTCAGTTAAAAATGGGGGTTTTATTAAAATGTAACTTTTAATCCGAATATCTAGAGATCTAATCATTTGCACACTTTTTCTATAGTTTTCAATAGAGGATCCTTTATTCAAGCAGTCTGTTAAGATAGCATTGTTCGAACTTTCAAGACCCACCCCAATTTCTAGTTTGATAGGTTCTAACATTTTTTTCGATTCTTTAACAACATCAATGTTATTTAAGAGAAATTCTGGACGGCTTTCGACACTTAATTGGATAATATTTGATGATTTCCTTATAATATCAATAATTTGCAGTCGTAATCTTCGTGGAACGTCATTTTCATCAAAAAAGCTTCCTGAATTATACAGTTTAAACTCAATGGGTTTTTCAGAGTCAACATGACTTAAAGAATGATTAATTTCCTTAAGAATTCTTTGTACTGGGATAGGTTGGTTATGGGAGGAAT
>CAZALJ010000030.1:5639-11722 GCA_964485715.1 uncultured archaeon | reverse complement strand
TGCTCCAACCTACTGGAATTCCGCCACCTAGAAGTTTATCAAGTCCTTTTATCCCTGTTTTAGTGAGAGGTAAGTCCATGGTACCACTTCCTTTTTATTCATGAAATATAATATTTGATATGATAATGATTTCACTATATTGATTGATATATTATTTCTTATTTCTTTTAAAAATAGTTCGGTTTTTTCCATGTTATCTCCGTTAAAGGTTTTTCTTCTATTTTCTGTACTATCTTTTTGAAAATGAGAATCAGAATAAGAAAACACGAGTCAATTAAGGAAGATTATGATGAACACAATTAGCTACTACTCTTCAATGAAAATTAGATGTATTTAACATCGCAATTTGTAGATCCATAACATTAGTTCCAGTAGGGCCACTCAATAAAAGAGATCCTCCTAATTCTTCAAAGAACTTACTTAAATTATTTTCTCTTTGGTATTTAGTTAGGTTTAGTGCCCTTTGATGGAAAACTTTAACAGAACGATCATCGACCAAGGCTCCTGCATAAGGCGAATTGCCATCAATTCCATCTGTACCCGCAGAGAGAAACGTAATATCAGGAGGGGAGGATAGAGATGAAAACTCATTTAATACAGCTGCTACAATCTCTTGATTTCTTCCCCCGATACCCTCTCCACGAACTTTTACAGTTGGTTCTCCACCACTAATTACCAGAAACGGGTCTTCTGATCCCTCGGCTATTCCACAATAAATTCTGGCAAGTAAGCGACCCAACCATCTGGCTTCTCCCTCCAACTTATTTGTTAACAATATAGTGTTTAATCCAAGCTTTTTAGCATTTGAAATTATAGAATTACAAGCAAGTTTGTTTGATCCAAGGATATGAGTTTGAACTCGCTGAAAAACATGTTCATTAGCTTTGGTTGTCTCGGGAATTTTGCCATTTATTCCTTGTTCAATCACTATTCTAGCTGAAGAGGGAATGGCATTATCCCATAGTTGATATTGATCAAGTAGATGTCTCGCATCATAAAAAGTACTAGAGTCAGGATAAAAAGGTCCTGAAGCAATACTCTCTAAATTGTCCCCAATCACATCGGATAAAACTAGTACAATTACTTCAGCAGGAATTTGCTTTACTAGTTTTCCACCTTTAATTAATGACGCATGTTTCCTTACAACGTTTATCTCATGAATATTCATACCAGAGTTGATTAATTTCATGTTAAGTGTAATTAAATCATTGATAGTCATAGGAGATGTCGGTGCAGCCCAAATCGCGGAACCCCCTCCACTAACTAGGGCAATCACAAGATCTTCAGGTTTGATCTTTTTAATCAGTTCTAGTACCTCATTAGTATTATGAATGTTAACTTCAGAGGGAATAGGATGGGTTGACTCAAGACATTGGATTTTCCGGAGATTTAAACCACTTTTCACTCTCTCGGGTACGCAAATTATTCCACTATATTCTAATCCTGACAAGACTTTTTCAAGAGCTTCAGCCATTCGACCAATTGCCTTTCCTGCCCCAATAACCCAAATTTTTCTGGAAGAAGAGAAACGTGTATTTCTAACAATTAATTCCCTCTTTTCTGAATCGTGAGTTAAATTATCAGAAACAATTCTATATGGATCAACTGTTTCGACTGCAGAGCAAAAAAGATCGAGTACTGTTCCTCTCGCTTTCTTACGAAGAGAAGAAGAGAAATGCACAATTTCATCGTAATTCAGAATTCTCATACACGGTCACCCATCTATTCTTATCCGTAACCTCCTCCTCCTGGGGTTTTTATGCTTAAAGTTTCACCTGCTTTGAAGTTAATTATAGCTCTTCCAGGAAGTATAAGCTCCTCACCAGTCGGTTTTCGTTTAATATTTGATCCTTTTGCGCCATTACCACCACCATAAAGGCCATAAGGTGCTCGTATTCTTCGTTCTGTCTGTAAAGATACTACTGAATCTACTAAACATTCAATTTCACGAATCAACCCATCACCACCAGGGTTTCTTCCTTGACCACCAGAATTCTTTCGAAAAGCATAGAGCCTCACCCTTAGCGGATAAGCAAGTTCTAAGGCTTCAATAGGAGTATTCAAAGTATTTGTCATATGAGAATGAACCCCAGAAATTCCCTGATATTTCATTCCGCTTCCAACACCACCACCTATTGTTTCATAATATGTGAAAGGTTTTCCAGCTTGATCAAATCCCCCAATGGTTACATTGTTCATAGTTCCCTGAGAAGCGGCAGGTATTTCCGGTAATATTTCGGATAATGCACCTAGTAAGACATCTACTAGACGTTGAGAAGTTTCTACATTTCCAGAAGAAACGGCAGCAGGAGATTGGGGGTCGAGTAAACTTCCTTCAGGAATATCAATTTCAATATTTCTGAATAATCCTGCATTGGTCATTATTGTTGGGTCAGTTAAAGCCCGAAAGACATAATAAACACACGAATAAACAACACTCTTAGGAGCATTTACATTCCCAACTTGCTGTGAATCAGTACCCTTGAAAGAGACTTTTATCTTATCGTCAGTTTTTGTTATAGTAACTCTAATTCTTACTAAATTGTTTGTTATCCCATTAGAGTCAAGATAATCTTCAAAGTGAACCTCTCCATTTGGAAAACTAGAAAGTTGAGTCTTGTATGATCTTTCGGAGAGATTCATTAATTCATTGATAACATCAAAAAGATAATCCTGTCCATATTTATCCGTTAGTTCTATTAAGCGTTCTTGCCCTCGAAGAAGAGAAGCCCGCTGGGCTCGGAAATCTCCCAATCTTTCCTCTTGAACACGTACATTAGACAGAATAAGTCTCATCACATCCTTCACTTCCTTCCCACGATCATAAAGCTTGATTGGAGGAATGATTAGCCCTTCTTCAAAGAGTTCTGACGCGACACCTGGCATGGAGCCAGGCGTGGAGCCTCCTATGTCTGCATGGTGGGCTCTATTGTTGACAAAGAAACTTACCTCATTATTATTAATGAATACAGGCATTAAGAAAGTTACATCTGGAAGATGAGTACCCCCTGTAAAAGGGGAATTAAGAATAATGATATCATTTGGATTCATAGCTTCAACAGGAAACTCCTGCAAAATAGCAGCTATAGATGAAAACATTGCACCAAGATGAACTGGGATGTGTTCTGCTTGTGCTAGTAGTTCTGCGTTTCGATCAAAAATTGCACAAGAGAAGTCTAACCTTTCTTTGCAATTTGGACTGAAAGATGCTCGCCGAAGAATTATCCCCATTTCTTCCGCGATATTTTCCAACGCCTTCTGAATTACGCTTAAGGTAATGATATCTGGTTTTATTGTTTTCACCTCTAGCTAGCTCTATGTAAGAGTAAATGGTTATCTGGTTTAACCTCAGCAACCCATCCTGTATCAACAAGAGTTGTTGAGTCAGTTTGTTCTATAATGCTAGGTCCGTAGATGAGATTATTTGATTTCAATAATGATCTCTGAAAAATTCGGGCTTCTATCCATTCACCATTTAGAAAGATTCTTCTTTTTCCAGTTCTCGCCTCCCTTACTGGGTCTTTTTCACCTTGTGGCAAGTTTAAAAGTTCAAATTTTGGTAATGAAACCATTGCAGCAACTCTTAGGTTAACTATTTCTCGTGGTGTATCAGGAGAAGCGTAACCATATGCTTGCTCGTGAGCTTTATCAAATGTATGTGAGATTGCTTCTATATTTCCATAAAATGGTACAGTCAGTTCATATGACTGACCTACCAGCCTTAAATCAAGGCTGCGAGCAACAATAACATCTTTTTCGGAAAAACCATCTTCTAAACATAATTGAATTCCTTGTCGGGTAAGAGTTGAAAAAGTTAATTCAAGTTGCTCATTGTGCATTTTTTTCAAAGGTTTTAAAATAGATATAGACAAATCATGACGAATATCAGCAGTTAAAAGCCCGTATGCAGACCAAACTCCTGGGTATGGAGGAATTATAACTTGCTCCATAAATAAACGTTCAGCTAGTGAACATCCATGTAAAGGGCCTGCTCCACCAAATGCGATTAAAGCAAAGTCTCTACTATCATAACCGCGCTCTGTAGAAACTTTTCGAAGAGCTAAAGCCACATTATTCTCAAAAATTTCAATAATCCCAGCTGCACATTCTTCAATGGAAGAAAAGTTAAGCTCATCAGCAAGAGGTGAGATTACTCTTCTTGCTAACTCAGGATATATTTTAATGGTGCCACCACAAAAATAATCAGGATTTAATAACCCTCTGACTAAATTCGCATCTGTAACAGTAGGCACTTCTCCCCCATTATTGTAACAAGCAGGTCCTGGATCCGCTCCAGCACTTTCAGGCCCTACGAGAAAAAGTCCATGTTCATATCTAGCAATTGACCCTCCTCCAGCACCAATTGTTTGAACCGCAATCGTTGGAAGATGTATTGGATAACCTGCAATCTCACTCACATTAGAGATTTCTATTTTACCATTAACAATACTTGCAACATCGGTTGATGTCCCTCCAATATCTAAGGTGAGAGCATTGTCAATTTTAAGTTCATTACAAGAGTAGTAACCTCCTAAGACTCCACCAGCTAGTCCAGAAAGAATAGTTTCGACAGAACGTTCAGTAGCATTCTTTATTTGGGTCACCCCTCCCGTAGAGAGGAGAATAAGAGGAGGTACACTAATTCCATGTTCCTTAATTTTTTGTAAAAATGAGTCAAAATATTTTCTACATAAAGGTGCAACATAAGCATCTAAGACCGTGGCGCTCGTTCTATCGTATTCACGAAATAAGGGAAGAATTTGGCTTGAGCGTGATATATTAATCGTAGGAAGTTGGCGTTTGATTTCGTTAGCGATTTTTATTTCATGTTGAGGATTGAAAAATGAGAATAAGAGGGAAATAGCAACTGACTCAACTTCTTTTTGTTGTAAAGTTGTGATTAACTTTTCTAAATCAGCTAGATCTAAAGGTGTGAGTATTTCCCCTGAAGCACTAATGCGTTCCTTTACACCAAATCTTAGCTCTTTAGGAACAAGAGGTTCAATTCTTTGGGGGTATAAAGAATATAGATTTAACCGGTTTTGTCGACCAATTTCTAAAATATCCGAAAATCCTTCAGTGGTGATTAATGCAATTTTAGCACCTTTATGTTCTAGTATTGCATTTGTAGCAACAGTAGTTCCATGAACAACCACGTCCAAATCGTTTAATTTGATGTTCAGTTTATTCAAACCGTTTTTTACACCAATGGATTGATCTTTGGGCGTGCTAGAGACTTTTTCGAGAATGACAAAGTTGTTTTTAGAGTCTACAACAATTAAATCAGTAAATGTACCACCTATATCAATACCAAGACATTTCATTCGGAATTACCTGAATAAAGAGGAATTAATCTTTTTTTGTAGATGAATTATTTTTAAAAATTCTAATTTGATAGTTCTCCGTAATTCAAAAAATTTGATAAAAGTCTACTTATGTGATCGAAAATACAAAACATGTAACGAGATTATTCCCATCAAGGATAAGAACGACATTACTAGAGGTTTCTTTGTGGTTAAGAAAACAAAAATTCTGTGTATTGGTAATTCTCATACCGCAGGATTTCCTCTTTATGACCCATCATATGGGGGAGATCCACAGAGTTCCTATGAATACTGGTTTAACCTTCTCATAACCCGTCATTTTTCAAATAATTTATTTATTATTGATAACAAGGGCATTTGCGGCCAAGTTTCTGATCAAGTTTATCGTCGTCTTAAATCCAACTTAACCAAGTTTAGCTATGATTTAGTCATTTTTTGGGGAGGAGCAAACGATATTGCCTTAGGATACTCTGCAAATGCAATTTGGAACAACTTATGGCGAGCATATGAGTTTGTTCTAAAGAATTCAACGGCATTTATGCTAGTTACGGTACCTCCGATGAATTGGCCAGGAATTAATAGAATAATTATCCAGCTAAATGAAAAAATTAGGAGCAATAGTAACGCTGAAACCTATATGTTTGCTGATACGTATAAAGTTCTGGAGAAGCAGGGTCTATTGAATCCCCTTTATGATGCTGGTGACGGATGTCATCTCTCAATTGACGGTTACGAACAAGTAGGTAAAGAGATTTTTAA
>CAZALJ010000030.1:0-5539 GCA_964485715.1 uncultured archaeon | reverse complement strand
TATTTTGAAAAAATGTTTGAACTTCAACAACAAATAAACCTTGAAACGCGAGTCTGTTTAGAGGATTATGCTTTAACTACAGAATTAGGTTCACTTGTCTTCAGGGATCAGCCAACTCGAGCTTTAGAGATCATCCCTGTTATTTTCAAATCAATTAGAAAAAATAAAAATCTCTCAATAAAAAAAAAGCAACCCTTTCGACTTTCTTAGCTGCAGAAGGCTATTAAGTGATTTGATCGGTCACAACTTGATAAAGATTTAGAAGAAGAATTGTAAGTTACGACAATTCGTCCATTTTTTAACCAGCTAATGAATACAAAAGCAATGGAACCATTTCTATCATTAAATGAAAACCGAAAACTGTTTCAAAATCGCGTCGAATAAATAAATAACACAATGGAAAATACCAGAACAAGGCTGCTATAAGAATATAGGGAAAAACCATCAGCCATATAGCAACTGGATATAGAAGTTCTGCTTGAATTATGACCACAAAGATAATTGCTCCCCAATATCGTTCTTCAGTTTCAGTGAGAGATCTTAACAGGATATAAGCTATTGGGATAAAGAATAACCGTGCCCAAATCTCTTCATTGAGTCCATAGATGAATACAACTAATGGTTGCCACCAGTAAGCTTCCATTTCTTGATCAAAAGTGATATTACTCACAGAAGCTAGACCCCAAGGGATTCCCAGAAAAAGGCCGACGCTTATGCTCTTTAATATTAAATAAGGGTTTTTCTCTAATAGGTGTACTCGAATAATATTAGAATTCTTAATTAGTAATAATCCTGCTTGAACAAGACAAAAGAAACATAAGATTAAGACTGAGGCTAGTATTAAGACTTCAAAAGAAATATCTTCTGGAGGGACGATAGATTCATAAAAAGTAATTGTTCGAATTATTTCCCAAGAAATGAAGAAAAAGACTAGAACAACAGCTATTATCATCATCCAAAGATCTACCGTTCGTGTTTTTAGAAAATCGTAACCGAGAATCATAACAGCAGTCAAGCCTAAGAATAATGTACCCATCAAGTCGATAGAAGGTAGAGGACCTAAAATCGCAATCATAATAATAATGGTCAATAAAATCAATATTGGTATTCCTAGGCTTTCTTCGAATAATTCACCGAAAACTAGCTTTTTTTCTTCACCTTCAGTAGAAAACGGTTTATCTAATTGATTTACCCTCCAAGGTTCCTTATTGAGCCAAAAATAGCCCGAAATAAGGATAAAAAAAAGAACACAAAGATTGATCATGAATGAGTTTGATCCAAGCAAGAAATTGGATAAAACGATAATAATAGAACCTGTACTAATTGCTATAACTACTGTTATTTCTTCCTTACGGGTGGAAATATCTAGTTTGGACATCATAGAATCACAAGCGATATTATTACTTCCAAGTCAAAGCTTTTGGATTGTTCCTGGTGAAGGTTCAAAATAGATACCCTTCAACAATCCCTTTTCGAGAGCTTTTTTCACAGCACTAAAAGGAACTCCTTTCTTTTTTGCCAGCTTTTTAATGGTTTCAAGCTCAATGGGCTCCTCAGTAATGAATGATAAAACTTCCGCTGCTGTTTCATCAGCTGAAATGTATTCTTGAAATTCTGCTTCTAAATTATCAGCTTCCATTTGAGAAATACTCCTTCTTTGCAATGATGTTTGAAGTAAATCTCGGAAAATAAATTTTTCATCTGAAGCTGATTCGAGATAACATTTGATATGATAGAATTTGTATGAAAAAAATCTACGTCCATCATCTAATTCAACTTGTGTAGGCTCTGCCAAACGAAAAATCCCCTTATCTATCTTTTTCTCACAGCTTCTGCAAGCTCCTCGCGAACTTTTAGAAAGCTCAAAAAAAGGGTTACGCATTATAGCACTACGAGATTGAGGACTCTTAGCTCTTTCTTTTTGACGTTTTCTCAAAGATTTTGTGATTTTAACCCTTTTATCTGGATCTATTGTTGGTGATGACGCCAGGATTTCTAAAATTGTTTCTATCTTATCCTGAGGAACACATTCAGGATGGTAATAGCCATATGAAGAGATGGTCTCCCCATCAGGTTTTGTAAATTGATAAGGAATTCCAATTCTGAATTCCTCCTTTACAATTTTCCTCCGACAAGTCCGACAGGATGCTCTTCCACTCTTTGCAGTTTCAATTATCGGTTTATCGTCCATTTTTCCAAGCATCCATCTCACTTTTGGATTAAATCACCAATTCAATAGAAAATTCTCCTTAAAAACTCTTTTGAAATTTCCTTTTATATCTTTAAGCAACATAAGAATTCTGCCTATCTGTAATAACATTATAGAAAAACTTGTGCCAATTGAGTAATGAACCTAAAGCACTATATTGACTATAATCCATGTCAAGAGTTAAAATTAAATCACATCTCCCGAGGAGCCTTAGTGGATCTAAGCGAAGAATATAAAATTAAACGGTAATCATGAAAGAAATATAAATCTAGTGCTTTTGATGTCTTCACTTGATGCATGTGATAACTCAGAATGTGTTTTCGAAGCTTTAATAAATTTCTCTAGATTATTTGCAATAAAAGTAATCATTTCTTCTTTTAAAATGTCGAATTTTCCATATATTTCTGGAATAATGTAAGTAAAGAAGACAAAAATTTTATCATAGCATTTAAAATGCCAAATAACTGAATCTCGAAGCCTTTTAGCGCCTATTAAAGACATACTATCTCGGTATTTACGTAATAAGTACTCTTGTTTAATATATCGAGAGATAGATTCTAATAGAGGATCTGATATATCATCCTGATGGTTTTTAGCTGTTGAAAATAGATAGTTCCCATCTTCATCATAAACAAGGATGAATGAAACAAACTCTGCTAAATCGGTTTTAATTTTACTTAAAACCTTCCAATATATTGCTGCATCTTCTCCCAACGGGCCTTCGATCGCTTTTTCAAAATTCTCATCCCATCCTGCAAATTCGGGGTTTTCTAAGCTAGTTTGCAGTGGAGTGTAATGACTAAGCAAATTTAATGGTAACTGCTGAAATTCAGGAGAGGTGGACAGAGACACTAATGAGATACCGTTTGGGGCTTTTGCATATTCGACATACAGAGGTTTATTTTCTTCAACCGATACATCAAGCAGAGAAGGTCGGACAATGTCTTTCAATTGCATTATTGCTTCTAATAATCCAGACATTAGGAGTATTTTCTCGCTTTTTGGACTTACTTCTTGACTTCGACGGTTATTGATTTCTCCTGATTGATCGATATGAATTGATCGAGCATAAACAGGAAGGCCCCCCTCATCCGCGAGAATTACCATGAGATTACTCCCCTTCAAGGAGGATTGGCTAACCAGAGGCTGGTTCTCATTGGCTAGCCGTTTGAATGATATTTTTTTCAGGTAATCCTTACTCAAAAGCAATTCACATCTTTTAGTGAAATAAACCCGACGATAAAGCTCTTCACAAAATAGTTCTTAAAATAAACTAGAGAATGTTTTCGAAGATCAATTCTCCCATCCCGACAAGTGGTTTGTAAGAAAACTTAATAAAATCCTGTTTTTAAGATTCTGTCCCAAGTAACTTCTTTGAAAAGATAGAGAAATTCCTTAAAAGTTAAGACTGGTTTTGTGAAATTAATCTGATCATCAAGGGCCAGTCGGGGACAAGCCGTATCTACCCAGGCATCAACCCATGTAAAATTAGAGAGGTTTTTAAAATTGAGATTTTCGGCAATTACTGATACTTTGAATTTTTTATGAGCTTGTAGTATCTTT
This sequence comes from uncultured archaeon, assembly GCA_964485715.1. Lineage (GTDB taxonomy): Archaea > Asgardarchaeota > Heimdallarchaeia > Hodarchaeales > Hodarchaeaceae > Hodarchaeum. Next base: position 1,767 of record CAZALJ010000030.1, on the reverse strand, counting down.
TCAATCCTGGAAATCTGATTTGGATGATACTGGCCTAGTTTTGAACTCCCTAATATCCCCCAAATAGTAGCAGAACGAGCTTGGCTAATAATAGCATGTCTTATACGAATTAATGTATCCCTCTCTTCACTAGAAAAATATGTTATTTCGCCTGTAAACGGATTTAATTGCAAGATTGGGAGTAATGTACTAAGAAGCAATCCATTAGTGTGAAAGTACCCTGCATGAAGACTAACGATTCCATCAACATTGTTAGAAAATCCTCTAATATTTTCTATATGGCAACCCAGCATTTGACCTTCTCCTTGAATAGTAGTTTTAATTCCTATGGAATCTAGATAGTTTTTCAGCTCTTGTAAATTATTCAAATGCTGGACTGTTGCTATTAATCCGATGCTACTCCATTTTAATTCCTTTAACTTCTCAGATATCTTAGGAAAATAAGAAGATATTCCGAAAGTGACGAAAGTAGGAATTAATAGAATATCAATAGATTTATTTGCTTTAGTATGGATTTTCTGTTGAAAACCAAACTCATTATGTCCAAAATGGATGAGTAATTCACATTCTAACTGAGTTGCTAAATTGATGGCAAGATCGCACACTCCGTAACTAGGGTCACCTGCTACAAAGATTTGGGCACTTAGAGGCTCTAAAACCTCAAGTAATGTTTTAAGTGGGTCATCAAGTAATCCTTCAGGCATTTGGAGCAAGATTTTTTCGTACTGTTTATCTAAAACTAATTGCTTGATTTTATCTAACTCGAGGTCGTAATGTTGGCTCATTGCGTCTCAGCTATTCCATAAAAGTGTATTTTTTTTTCTATAGTAAAAGAAATTAAAGATTTTACAGATTTAGAATGAAAAACAGAAGAATTTTAAAACTGCATATTCAATGAAAAACTACTTTGCTTGAGACAATTCTTATTGATCAAGGAATAATAAGTCCTCAACGATTAAACCTTCTATGCGTTCCTGACTACTTATTTTTCAGAACCCACGCTCAGAGGCTTTATCGAGAGTTTAAAGGTATTCCTCGTTATTCTATTATAACTCGAAAGTTCACTGATCAACTTGATATCGAACCACATTATGATCATACGTGTTCCCTAAAAACCCTTTACATAGTCGACGGTTCAACAGCCCTAACGAATGCTCCTTTTTATTTTCCACTTGCAAAACAATTAAACCTGTCTATTGTTGGAACAAACTTAGATATCACCGAACTCCCCAAGCTTCGGTATACACCTACAAAAGAAATGAATTTTCAGAAATATGAACCACTCACTATTGTTAGTAGTGAAGTCCACTATCATGCTCCGCTGCATGAGAGTGGGTTAGAAAACAATGCCATAACTCTCCCCCCATCATTTAACCTTTTTACGCAACCAATTACCATAACACAAAACACCATAGCAATAGGATCGGTCCGAAACATAAATAATTTTTTTCCTATTAGTTTCGATATAATGAGAATAAATTTAGGAGACTTTATCGAATACAATCAGCGTTTTCCAAAAGCAACTGGAATCGCTGATGATACGAAAACGAGTCGAAAACAGGCAATTCTCGAGGGGGTAAATAGAATTATTAGCACCTTCAATATACCTGTTATACTTGTTTCATTTTATAAACTCTCTAAATTCTTTGCATCATCAACAGGTACAATAACACACCAAGTACAGGATATTTGTGACAATTGGAACTTCTCGGAAGCGATACTTATTAATAATGAAAAACGGAGAGTCTGGGAACAGGAACCAATGGA
>CAZALJ010000029.1:0-11919 GCA_964485715.1 uncultured archaeon | reverse complement strand
GGCTGATTTTTTTCTGTGGGTTCAGTCTTTCGTTGTACGGGCCTATTGTGGGTGTTTTTCTTGGTAGTAATTTATTACCCATTAATGAACGGGATGGCAAAGAAATTCTCTTTTCTACTCCAAAATCACTCACTAAGTCCTTCTTGGAGAATTCAGTGGTCGTATTCTTCTTAATTGTCTTAACTTGCCTTCCAAACTATCTTGTGGCTATTGGTCTTCTCTATATCAATAATGCTTTGGATGCTGCAGCAAACCTAACAATCTGTTTTGTTCTCGTTATTCTCTTTATAACAACCATAGCATTTCTCACCTCTTTTGGTTGCGCAGTCAATTTTTCTAAGAATACTGGATATGCCCTTGGAGGATTATATATTGTTTTTTCGATTGTTGTAGACTTAACAGCAAGACAGATGGAAGAACTTGATTTTCTTCTGAATTTCAGCTTATTTTCTCAAGCAGAAGTTGTGAACAATAGTTTGTCAGCAAGATGGAATGAAGATTTTATTTTGTTGGTTGTTGTTCTCATCATTGTCTTAATCATTGCATCTATCCTCTTATTTTATAGAAAAGACTTTCTGGAAAAGGGTATTCAGAAGCAAACTATCATGGAAGAACCAGAACAACCAGAACAGAAAAAAATGACTCAGAAACTCTCTTTTATTCGCACTCCTATTGACAAATTGCTTGGGAGATTAGGATGGAAATATCCCGCTATTCGGGATCAACTTCATTCCAATGCCACTATATTCGTCATTTTTCTTGTATTTATGATATTTTATGGTTTTTATGTTGTCTCAATGTATGTTGAAGAAGAGGTTGGAGATCTCTTGCAGAGTTTCAATATGCCTTTCATAGAAGCATTGTTATCAGGAAATAGTCTTGTAGATCTTCCAGCGAATATGGAGACATATCTTGCTTTTGAACTCTATAGTTTCGCATGGATGATAATGGCACCATTCTTTCTCATTCTTATTTATGACATAATCATGCGTGACTATAAAAAGCGAACTGCAGAGGTTACGTGGGTGTTTCCAAAGACTGGATCTCGTATTTTCTTAGGTCGAACGATCGCCGCACTTATCTATTTCATCATCGTATGTCTTGCCCAAATCTCAACACTCTTTGTAATGGAAGGTCTTTTAGGACGTATTTCAGATTTTATCCCTACTTTGACCAGCTATCTGGTGTTTGTATGGGGTTACTGTGTCATCTTTGTGTTCTTCCTATCTCTTGCACTTCTTGCTCCTTCCAAACATGCTCTTAAAGTTCTAATGATTGGTTACGTGTTTTTTGTCCTCGTAATCTTCATTGCTTTTCTACCTGGAAGTGATCTCTCTTGGTTACGATTTCTAACTCCCTTTGGTTATTTCGACTCCATTAGTCTCATGTTAGATAAACGTGCATTAATCGAAATTCTATCCGAAGCAATAGCTGGTACTCTTCTGACTATTGTTTTTTACACTTTTGTTCTCAAAAAAATCGTTCCTGCTAAGGATTGCTTGGTTTAGCTCCCAGTCAAAAGGAGCCCTCCCCTTTTTTCTATTTCTATTAACTATTATGCACTTATATAGGGAATTGGAGCGTTTGTATTTGAAGGAGATGATTTTGAATATCGTTGTTATTTGTTGATTAATGGGAAATAAATTTAATTTCCAGCTTAATCATGTGAAATTAAATATGTCTGTGGGTAATAAACAACTAAGGTGTAATAGATCAAAAATAGCTAAAAAAACAATGAAGACTGCGACAAATCGAACAAAACATATGAATGGCAAAGGATCACCAAGAAATGTCTGAATGGATCTCTGAATCTGAAATTACAACGAGACTTGGACATAAAATCTTAATTGCAGGGCTTAGTGAAGCGGGAAAGACTGCAGTAAAGCGTATTTTCTTTTTAAAGCAACATACACAAGATGTTGATCGTTTAAGCGCTACAATAAATTACGAACGCATGTCTGTCTCTATTAAAGGCACCCCTGTAACAATCGTTGATCTTGGTGGACAAAAAATTTTTATAAAACGTTTTCTAAACAATTTCTCTCCATTTATCTTTAGTTCAGTAAAAATATTCATATTTCTGATAGATGTTGCTAATAAGACAACAAGGAGTAATGCCATTCAATATTTTGCTTCCTGTTATAAAAATTTACAGAAATACTCTCCTCATGTTAATCTATTCGTCTTTCTTCATAAGAATGATTTATTGAAAAGGTCACCTAATTATGAATCTATCCATGCACAACTAAAAGAACAATTTCAACTTGAATGCCCACCACGTGAGCTTAGCTTTTTTAGAACAACGATTTATAAACCCGAAAGTGTAATTGACGCTTTTGGAAGAATTTTTGAATTAACAGTTCCGAACTTAGCTAATAGTGCGTTCGTAGAAGGACGGATGATTGGGAAAATTGAAGAATATTCAAAGGAGGACATGACTCTTCGAAAACCTGTAGTCGAAGAAGTTAAACCGATATCAACGACAGAGAAGCTTTTAAAGACAGCTGGTGACCCTGAAGTTTTTAATAAGTTAAAAATTTTGATGCAACAGGCAATACGTCCTGAATTAACGGCAAAAACTCCTACTAATGCTTATTCTGTAGAGAATCAAGTGATTGGGGAAGAAGAAGTAATTGAGGAAGTCTATACTAAACACTTAGCAGATTTGTCCACTGAGAAAGAGGAGCTAGCAACAATAGAGCAGATGATTTCAGAAACGATATCTCTACCAATATTTGAACCTGCAACTCCTGATGAGCGGATCAATCACCTAGTTAATTTTTATAACATTCAACTCTATCAAGCTTCAATGATCGTAAATTTGGGTTATGATTATGTTTTTGAATTGTCTGCAGCGTCAGGAATTCGAATTCCAATTGTACTTAAGGTTTTACTCAACTATATACCGTTCCTCAAATCCAAAGGATTGAAAGTTGATGCGTTATACCATGATCGAATTTTAGACATCTTCGCCACATTTTTGGAAGGGGGAGTCACTGAAACAGAGTTAATAAAATTTCTTATATATGCTATTGAAAGACCAATGATGCCAGTTAATACAATTGTAAATCATTACTTTATTAGACCTAAAAGAGAAGCGTTGGCCAGCAAAAGTAAGATGATAACTCCATTTGAAACAAAGAAACTCTCTTCCATAGAACTTCCCATAATGATTCGGACTGGGATTAAATCTGGAGCCATTAATCTGCCTGCCTTAAGGAACCTGAGCTTTAAAGCAGATATAATTGAGTTTAATGCCTATCTGACATTTTATTCGGATAATACTGTACTCAACTCCTCAATGATCCCAAATACGATTACTATTGATGAAATAAAGTATCTATTAACCTTTGAGATGAGCTTACACGCCCTAGGATTCTTCAAAGAAGGTTTAAAATCATTAAATATTGCAGCAAGAATTATTTATGGAGTATTACAGAAGCTGCATGATGAGAACATTGTAACTACAAGTGAATTGAGCGTTAAAGAGAATTTTCTTGAATTACCAATAATAATGGACGTTAAGGTTGATGAGAATCGATTTATAATTCCTGATAATGGGGGTTTGTCGTTTAAAATTGAAAAAGCAGAACAGGGGATAATAATTCAATTCTTTAAGAATGAAGAGGTTATTTCTGCAATAACAGTACAAATCAACATAACGATACAAGAATTAATTGAGAAAATACGTGATTTGAATTTAAGAGCTCTTCCAAATCATATTATTGATTTTTCAGCTCGAATTATTCATTCTATTATTAACAAAGAACTTTAATTACCTTTATTTCCAATAATAATTATTTCAAACTAATATATTTGAAATAAAATGAATCCGAGGTAAAAAAATGACAAAGGTGGAAAAGATTCGATTGAATATTCCAAATGAACAAATTGTCAAAGATCTGGAGAAATATTGTTTACTAACCAAAGAGCTGGGAGCTAGTGATACCAAATATATTCAAACCAGCCATATTCCTGTTGATGATCGTGTGGTCTTAAAGTGTATCATTCCCAAATGCTTTGGATATGGAGTGTGCGCGAATTGTCCACCGTACAGTCCCACACCAGAAGAAACCCGAAAATATATTGCTCATTACAAATGGGCTGTCATTTTTAAATGCGATGTCCCTCCAGAAATCATAGTAAGAAATAAAGAAACCATTAAAGAACGATCAGGAGCTTATCAAAAAACATTTGCAATTGTCAACAAAGTCGAGAGTACTGCATTTTATGATGGTTATTACCTATCAGTAGGGTTTGGAGCAGGCTCCTGTAAATCCACCTTCTGCTGGAAAGATGATTGTGCAGTCTTACAAGGAAATAAGTGTAAGTTTTCATTAACAGCGAGACCTAGTATGGAAGCAGTCGGGATTGATTGTTATCGATTAGCTGTAGACCTCGGGTGGGATATTTATCCTATTGGGAGTGATGCAAAGCCAGAAACTATCCCTCATGGAACTTTAATGGGGCTCATTCTTGTAACCTGAATAAGTTTACCAATTGGAGGAATAATCATGAAAGAAATAATTTTTCCCGAAGGGTTCTTATGGGGCACTGCGACCTCAAGCTACCAGATCGAAGGCGCCTGGAATGAGGATGGGAAAAGTGAGAGTATATGGGATTTTGTATCACACAATCTAGGAATAGTAGCTAACGGTGACACAGGTGATGTTGCTTGCGATCATTATCATCGCTACAAGGAAGACGTGAGATTGATGAGAGAGATGGGTTTGAACGCTTACAGATTCTCTATATCATGGCCGCGTATTTTCCCAACAGGTCGAGGGGAAGTTAATCCTAAAGGTGTGGAGTTCTATGACAATCTAATCAACGAGTTATTAGCAAATAACATTGAACCAGTTGTTACACTATATCATTGGGATCTTCCACTCGCATTACAGAATATTGGTGGATGGACAAGCAGAGAAGTGGTAGATGCTTACGTAGAATATACAAAATTTATGTTTGATCATTTTGGAGATCGGGTCAAGATGTGGATCACATTTAATGAACCCCAAATATTCACAGTCCTTTTTTACTCGTTCAGTTTTTTCACTGAAGGAATCGCAGGAGGTTTTCAGGCTTCTCATCTTGTTAATGTTGCTCATACTCGTTCAGTTCAAGCTTATAGACAGTGTCCTCACTCAAATGGTAAAATAGGAATAACTCTTAATCTAAATCCAGTCTATCCTAAAACTGATTCTAATCTGGATCAGCAAGCAGCGCGGATTCTTGACAATATAAACAATCGTTGGTATTTGGATCCGGTTTTAAAAGGGTCATATCCCAATGAAGCCTTGGATATGCTTAATGAAACGTTTGGAATTTCGATTCCAGAAGAAGATTTATCCTTATTAAAATCAGTCCTTCCTATGGATTTCTTAGGAATAAATAACTATTCTTGCAGCAGAGTTGGTGTGTCTAAACAAGATGACCTCACAGATGTAATGTCTTTTTTGGATAATCACATAAAAGGGATCACAGCTGGTGAAGAAAAGGAAGAAGGGCGAGAATATTCCGAATTGGGTTGGGAGATCTGCCCTGAAGGATTCTATGATCTCTTAACTAGGGTGGACAAAGATTACAGTCATCCTCTCCTCTATATCACGGAAAATGGTATGGCTTGTAAAGATGATAAAATTGTCAATGGGATTGTGCAAGATGATGACAGAATTAACTATCTGAAAAAATATCTTGCAGCTACAAGTAGAGCAATCGATGACGGAGTAAATCTATTAGGATTCTTTGTCTGGTCATTTATGGACAATTTCGAATGGATTCATGGATACTCAAAGCGCTTTGGACTTCTTCGAGTTAATTATGAAACTCTAGAACGTCAATGGAAGAAAAGCGCTCATTGGTATTGTGAAGTAAATAAGAGAAATGGATTTGAATTATAAGTGAGTCAATCGTTGTACTGAAATGAATTCTCGTGAACGTGTTCTGGCAGCAATTAATCATGAACCACTCGACCAATTCCCATTAGATATTGGCGGACCTATATGTGGAATATCAAAAATCGCTTATGACAATTATATTAAGAAATTTGCTCCTAATCTCTTTCCTTCGGTCTTATGTGATAGGTTTCAGCAATTAAGTTGTGTTCACGAAGAAATGTTGAAACTTTGGAATGTAGATACACGTCATATCTGTGCAGAATTCTTGGAAAAGAAAATTAATAATAATTCTTACTTGGATGCCTTTGGAATAAAATACGAAAGCATTTTTTCCCCACATTTTAACCAGATCATTTATTTTAATCAAATAGAATGGCCTCTCCGATCTACTCGGAAAATTGAAGACATTGAAAACTTCAAATGGCCAAAACTAGAACAAAAACAACTTGATGAAGCACACACTGCTGCCAAAATGTTTCATGATCAGGATTATACTATAATACTTGATCCTCCTTCTGGGGGAGTATTAGAGACAACAGTATGGATGGTAGGAATTAAGAGATTTTTTACTGATTTACACGCACATTTTGAATTCTTTGAAAGCTTAATAGATCATGTTACTGATACCTTTTACTTGCCCTATTGGAACGATGTGTTATCAGAAGATCTTGGTGAATGGATTGACATCGTCTTGATTGGTGACGATTTCGGAATGCAAGATCGAATGATCATTTCTCCTCATATGTGGAGAAAATTCGTGAAACCCAGACTACAGAAAGTTGTTCAGACAATTAAAGAATTAGCTAAGGTAAAAGTTCAATTGCATTCGTGTGGAAGTATTTACCCAATAATCCCAGATTTAATTGAAATTGGCATTGATGTCCTGAATCCTCTTCAACCAAAAGCTCAAGATATGGATCATCAAAATATAAAGACTGAATTCGGTGACAGGATATGTTTTCATGGTGGAGTTGACATTCAGGAAGTTATGCCAAGAGGGTCACCTGAAGAGGTACAACAAGAAGTTCAAAGAGTCTTTGGAACCCTAGGAGCGGACGGTACTGGTTACATTCGAGCTACTGCGCATAACATTCTTGCAGATGTCCCACCAGAAAACATTAATGCGTATATCCAGGCTTCTGATTAAAGTATCTTAACACTTTTTCTACAATCTCCTAGGGAGTCCTTATTTATTCTCTTCTTTTTTCGATAAACAGTCTGGAATATTATTACCTTGTATTTATTATTAAGAAAAATATTGGTGTTATTGACTACCCTTTTAGGTGTGCTTTTTTGCGAAAATATGTTAAAATTCAAAGTAATCAAGTGGCTTTTGACAAATTAATAAATAAATAGATTTGTGATGATAGTGTCAAATAAGGTCAAAACTAGTGTACTTAATACAGCTGGGTATCTAATTCTATTGGTTCAACAAATTCCTGGGTTGTGGATATGGATACCATTCATGGCTGCACCTGTTTTTCTTTTTATAACAACGCTGGTCTCTAATCTTCCAACGAACATAATAGAAGTATGTCAGGTCTTCTTTGTGGAAATACTTTCTCCTTCTCCCCCAGTTTTAATTGGAAGGTTATTGATCGTCTTAAGCTTAGTAGTCATTGTTTACTCTATTGTTTATCTTGGAGTGAAAAAGAGAACAGGATTGGTTACATCTGGACCATATCGATTTGTGAGACATCCACAATACACGGGTTTTCTACTTTTGACTATTGGTTTAACTGGGTGGAGTCATTTTCTTATTACTAACTTTTTTGGAATTAGCTGGATATCAGCTGAAGCTACGATAGCATTATGGTACTTAGAACTACTTGCTTATATTATTCTTGCGTTGGTCGAAGAATTGTACTTATCAAATAAATTTGGGATTGAATATGATACTTACAAGACCAAAACACCGACTTTTATCCCATTTCTAAAAGCAGGAAAATTCGATATTGGAATGTCAATATTTGTATTTAGTTTTCTGCTATTTGGAGTTCTTCACTTCCCGTAGGAAAGAATGATTTTTACGTTACTACATAATTTCACATCAAGGCCAATGAAACCAAGATGTTGGAGGAATAAACCCTCTTTATTACTAGTTTTCATTAATTGGCGATGAAAGTGTTTTCATCATCCTTTAATGGGTTTTCCTTTTTTCATTCTCTTAATATCTTTCTCTATGAGAAAGCGAGTTTGTACTTTCCCCGTGTTGGATAAGGGCATACGCCGCACGAATTCTACATAATGGGGGCTTTTCCATTTAGCCATATTATCATAACACCATTGTTTCATAGATTCAGAATCAATATCTTTTCCAACTTTAAAGCCCTTCTTCAATTTAATCCAAGCCTTAATTTTCTCGCCTCTTTGGCGATCTGGTATGCCACCAATTGCAACCTGTGATATCATCTCGTGGTGGCCAATCAATTCTTCAACTTCTTTTGGAAAGATCGAGCGGCCAGCGGATTTTATCAAGGATTTCTTCCGGTCTCTAATTGCTACGAAACCATGTTCATCCATAAAACCAATGTCTCCAGTTAAAAGCCACCTTTTGCTTCCCCACATTTTTATGTTCTCTTCTGTTTTTCCTAAATATCCCTTCATCACCATAGGACCAGTCACACAAAGCTCTCCCGTGTGTTCTATTCCAAAATTGCCTTTTTCTGGAGTACCATCGCAGATCGGTCCAGCTTCAAAATCATCAGGATCAAAAATTGCCCAATCTACACCGGGAAGAGGTAAACCGATTTTATCTGGCTTGTATTTTCCCCAAAAGGGATTGATACTCACAACTGGGGAAGCTTCAGTTAATCCATAGGCGTCTCTAATACCACAAGGAAAAATTTCATGAAATGGAATCTGGACATAATCATGCAACGGACCAGCCCCAGACGTGCAATAACGTAATTTTTTCCAGATGTCATACTTTTTCTTGAATTCTTCAACACCAATTTCCTCTATGTAATCTAATATTAGCTTATACAGTATTTCAACTCCTGAATAGATTGCACCTTGCGGTGCTTCGATCTGATTTATAACCTCACACATGTCTCCAACTGATGGTGGTTTGGGAAATAGAACCATAACTAAACCTGCGCTTAATGCTCCTGCCAAAATACAGGTTGCTCCCTGACTGTGGAAGAACGGCATTATACCAATTGTGACTACTCCTGGATCCAAATTTACCCATGGTTTCATTTGAGCCAGGTTTGAGCCAATATTCGCATAAGTTAACATCGCAGCCTTGGGCAAACCTGTTGTACCACCAGTCATACATAGAGCAGTAACATCTTCCCAAGGATCAATATCAACTTTAATTTCCTTAGGTTCCGTCTCACTGATTATTTTCTTCATTCTGAAAATTTCAACAGATTCTATTTCATCAGGTACACTTTCTTGGAAATCAGGAATTGCTTCTCTTAATTTTTCAAATACTACTCCTTCAGCTGTGATAAAATCTAATAAATTAGTCGAAATGACATACTTAACCTTTGTTTGATTATCTTTAGTTTCGAGAATAACGCTTGGCCCCATTCTCCACAAGGCATCCATTACCACAAGAACTTTTGCCTCTGTGATTATTAATTCATATAAAATTTCCCCAGATTTATATTGTGGATTTACTCCTGCAACCGTTGCGCCAATGTATTGGCACCCCATTGATGCTACTACGTAGTTAATCGAATTGGGTAATTCAATCGCAACGACATCTCCCTTTCTAATTCCGAGACCGTAAAGGAATGTTCCAAATCTTTTTGCTTTCTCAACTAAGGTTCTAAACGTTACTCTTTCAATATACGTTCCCAAAGCGAATAAGCATATATCATTGTCCCAGTAACCTCGTTTAGTAGCTTGATGTAACATTCCTGCAAACCCTAGAATTTTCATATCTTCTTTAATATCTTCGATATCATAAAACTGATGTGGTACCCCCTTGGGCCAATATCCACCTGTGAACCATACTTTATTCTCATCTACGTGGAATTTTTTCAAATCCATGCTATTTTCCACCTTTAATTATTCTTCCAAATCTTCTAGCTCGTCCCTAATTATTTCAGTGACCGCACCAAATTTCTGTGCATCCTCAATATTACCTTCAATTTTCAATTTTCCACTTAAATAGGCATCAGTACTATTTAACTCCCCTGAAAACATCTTTATAGCATCTTCTTCCGTAATTATCATTAAAACATCGGGATCATCAATTTTTCCTTGCCCCATACTGAATTGACCGTTTTCTGCTTTAATCCAAAAATCTGCTGAACCTCCTATGACAAATTGAAATTTTTTATCCCAATCTTCGATTTCATCTTGAGCTTCCTCAGAGTTATTTGCCAATTCAACAAAGTTCTGCCAAAATGCATGGAAATCCACGGCTGAAAAGGTTCCATCATCAATTTTCTTCTGTAATTCTTTTGGATCTACCATTTTACTTTTCACCATTTGAGTAACGAATATCTGTTTATTCATTTTTTGAATTTTCATTAATTAATTCAGACTTATTGCCTTAGGATATCAGATAGATCTCTTTTTATGAATTCCCTTATCATTGAAAAATTCTTGGTAGACTAGTGAACTCACGTTTTAATTTTTAAGAAGGAGCTTTACATGAAAATTATCAAAAAAGCTTTATTACTAAACGAATTTCATCGAGAGAAACAGTTTATATGTTCTTTGATTTTCTGTCCCCCGTTCATCATATAACGCCAATCATTAAACGCCAAGTTGAGGTATGTGCAGACCAGTGTCACTCTAAAGTGGGAAGTCAGAGATCTTACCCCTTGGAATTATACTATTTTAATTAACCATCTATTGATAAAATCAAGCCTCTGGAACGGTTCCGACATTATTTTTACCTTTAATTCACCCACTATTAGTGAGATTCAAGTAACACTAATCCTTTACGATATCTTTGGTAATAATGCGAATGATCGTGTTGTCATTGAAATTCGTGACACGCTTATGACTACGTCAACATCTAGTTCAACTAAAGCATATTACTCAATTATAGGACTTCTTTTAGGATTGGGAATCATGATTACACGAAGAAAAAGGAGAAAACATGCTCATAAATGTATTTAATCTCTATACTTTCCTTTTATCTTCTTTGGTTTGAAACATTGGCTTTTTTTTTGCCTTAATTAGATGTAATCCAGATTCTTCCTATTACTCTTTCCCGTGGTCAGAGGAAGAAGACTATATTCAGAGAAGAAACCGTCGATGCGTTGAAGCATTATAATTGAGAAAAATAGATCAAAGTTATTGTAGAACCAAAATGCTAAAAAGGAATAATACTCAAGAAATATTGTCTTTATTAGGCGAGATCAGATGAGTAGTAATAATGTTTGCCGTAGTTGTATTGGAAAGAACAGTAATGAATGTTGTGTTGATGTTTTCATTATCCTTAATACAGATGAAGTTTACCTATTTAGAAAAGATAAAAATGGAAAGAATAGAAGATTTAAAGAAGTTATAGGTGGGGGAATATTTCACACGACTCAAGGATGCCCGTATTTCAAAGATAAAAGGTGTTCAATTCATCAAAAAAAGCCCTTTTATTGTAAATACTATCCAATATTTATTACTGGAAAACCCTTTATCGATGATGAATGCTCTATCCATGGTAATTATAAACTTACTGAATCAATTAAAAAAGAAATCTTTGAATTACAACATATGTATTCTATTTACGAAAGAGATTGGTTTTGGGAAGAAGTAAAAAAGGAATTAGAAATTAACACCAATTAAAGAAAGACAATCAAGGTTTATCAATAAGTTCTAAGAAGTAGTTTAAAAAAGATGAGCACCTGATACCAGTATAATGTTATAATTTAAAATAGCATTTGAAAGGAGATATTTTATGTCACCTCGTCCGAGAGAAAAGTGGACAAGCCAATATATTGACCCTCGTGAATATTCAATGCGTCCAAAACCAGGTTCTTTTTGTTTTGGTTGTGGAGAAGGAAGACATTTTTTATTAAAAGAGACAGACAGAAGAAGAGAGGAAAATAACTCTGAT